>JAYUYW010000280.1:0-22416 GCA_043752325.1 Rhodanobacteraceae bacterium
TTCACGTCGCCCAGCGGCAAGGTAAGTTGTGAGTAGCCGGGACGCAGCGCGACGAACAACGCGTTGCGCACGGCGGGCAGCACCTGCCAGTAGTCGGCAAGCGCGTCGAGGTCGCGTTCCGGGATGCCGCCGCGCAGATGGCCTTCGATGTCCTGGATGTCTTCGGCAGCACTGCTGTCGATGTAGCGCGGAAGGTTGAGGTTGTAGTCGTTCCTGGCGTCGGCGATTTCGCTGGTCGGCACCAGGCGCGCAAAACGCGGCACGTCGGCTTGCTTGACGAAGCTGTCGACGATGCGATGGATGTCCTGCTCACGCAAGCTGTTCTTGGGGCCGTCCTTGATGTAGCCCTTGCTGGCATCGATCATGAAAACGCCTTTGCGCGCAGCGGCGTTCTCCTTGTCGAGCACGAGGATACAGGCGGGAATGCCGGTACCGTAGAACAGGTTGGCCGGCAGCCCGATGATGCCCTTGAGGATGCCCGAGCGAACCAGTTGCTGGCGAATGACGCCTTCGGCATTGCCACGAAACAAGACGCCATGCGGCAGGATGCAGGCCGCCTTGCCAGTGCTTTTCATCGAACGGACGATGTGCAGCAGGTAGGCGTAGTCGCCCTGCTTGGCCGGTGGCTGGCCCCAGGCGAAGCGCTGGTAGGAATCGTTCGACGGGGTGAGGCCGCTGGTCCAGGTCTTGTCGGAAAACGGCGGATTGGCGACCACGTAATCGTAGCTGCGCAGCTTTTCGCCATCCTTGAACTTCGGCGCCGCCAGCGTGTTGCCGGACAGGATGTTCGCGGTGGGGAAGTCGTGAAGGATCATGTTCATGCGGGCAAGGCCGGCCGTGGTCACGTCCTTTTCCTGGCCTTCCAGCGTGATGTGCTTGCCGGCCTCTTCGGCCACTTTCAGCAACAGCGAGCCCGATCCACAGGTGGGGTCGTAGGCGGTGGTCGCGGCCTTGGTGTTCTGCGGCGAGATGCCGATCACCTTGGCCATGATGCGGCTGACTTCCGACGGCGTGTAGAACTGGCCCTTGCTCTTGCCGCTTTCGCTGGCGAAGTGGCGCATGAGGTATTCGTAGGCGTCGCCGAGGATGTCGTCGTGCTCGGCGCGGTTCTTCGAGAAATCCAGCTCCGGCTTCTGGAAGATGCCGATGAGGTTGGTGAGCCGATCGACCATGGCCTGGCCTTCGCCGAGCTTGTTCGGATCGTTGAAATCGGGGAAGTCGGTTTTCGACAGGCGCGAGTTGCTGTCGACGATCGGCACGATGATCTGCGTATTGATCTTGTCGCCGATGTCGGGCTTGCCCTTCAGCGCGATCATGTCCTTGAAGGCCGCACCCTTCGGTATCGTCACCGGCGGCGCGAAGTCGTCACTGTCGGCGTACTTGTCGCTGATGTACTTGATGAACAGCATGAACAGCACGTAGTCCTTGTACTGACTGGCATCCATGCCACCACGCAACTCGTCACAGGATGCCCAGAGCGAGGAGTAAAGATCGGATTTCTTGATGGCCATGCGTGTGGATGGTGGTCAGGGGACAGGGCCGCGCAATGTAACAGGGCGGCGGGCGGGGACTTTGAGCGCGAGCGCCAATCGATGATGCTGCACTGGACGCGAGAGTTCTGGTTCGACTTCAGCAGCTTTTTCGGTGTCGACTGGGTTCGTGGCGTCGTGAGTTGAGTAAAACGATGTCCACGGAAGAGCCCGATCACGCCATCGCGCTCCGATGTTTTTTCGTCACTCGATCAGTACGTCGACATCACCGAGATCAATTCGGCTTGAACCACGAATAGCTTCAGCCTCGGCCCCGATCGAACTGATCGAGATGCAAAGCTGATAGCCCGACGGCTTGCAATCAGCGGCAACTTCCGCGCGTGTGATATTGCCGGCCCACTCCAGTAACGTGGCTTGTTGGGTTTGAGAGAGGGTGATGCGCATGGTGCTCCGGGTTCTGATTCTCATCGGTCCCGACCAGCTTTGAATCATGAAGAGGACGTTGACACCAAACTTCGGACTAACCCAGCCGAGCCTTTTTTCGCAGCACTTCCCGCGTGACCTCGATCTCGAGCATCGATTCGGCCAGCAGCTTCTTGAGTCGCGAGTCCTCTGTCTCCAGCTCGCGAAGGCGCTTGGCATCAGGCACGCTCATACCGCCGAACTTGCTACGCCACAGGTAGTACGACGCCTCGCTGAAACCATGCTTGCGACACAGCTCCTTGATCGGAAGGCCTGCATCAGCTTCGCGCAGCAATCCGATGATCTGATCTTCTGAAAAACGCTTCTTCACGACCAATCTCCTCAGTCGGGGGAATTGGACTCCAAAGCTGCGTGCTACTCAAAAGTGGGGGTCGGTGGTTCGAGTCCACCTATAGCCACCAAATCCCCTCTTCGGCATTCGCCAATTCCGAAGTAGCCGAGAACGCGCGACTTCAACCACCTCTTCGGTCTGTCCGCTCCGGGAACGGTGCGCTGGCCATTCGCAGTAGCTGCGAAGCCGGGCTCGACCCTATGACTTGACTCTGGACCATGGTCAAGGGTCCATAGTGGTTGCCTTCCAGGAATTTGGTTGGTTATGCCATGAAGATCGGAGAGCTCGCCAAACGATGCGACGTCAACATCGACACCATCCGCTACTACGAGCGGCAAGGCTTGCTGCCAGAGCCTGATCGACAGGCGTCCGGTTACCGACGCTACCAACTTGAGGATGTCGAACGACTGCGCTTTGTACTGCGCGCCAAGGCGCTCGGATTCACTCTCGACGAGATCAAGGATCTTCTGGAAATTTCCGATCATCGCGACACGGACATGGCCGGTTTGAAGGCGGCCGCCGCGGCGAAACTTGTCGATGTCGAAACGCGCCTGGCCGACCTCACCCGTATCCGTAACGGGCTGCGCACCCTGATCAATGCCTGCCCCGGCGAGGGTGACCTTGCCCAGTGCCCCATCTTGAATGCCCTAGCGAGTGACAATCCATGAACGCCGAAAAGAAGTCTTGCTGCGCCGGCAGCGATAGCGAGGACCAGGCTGCATCCACCGCGATACCGACGGTTACTGATCCGGTTTGCGGCATGCAGGTAGATCCAGACAAGACCAGCCACCACGCCGAGCACGACGGGCAGGCATTCCACTTCTGCTCGGCACGCTGCCGTGAGCGATTTACGGCCGATCCCGACAAGTATCTGTCGCCTGCGGAAAAGACAGACGATAACGTTCCGGCGGGCACGATCTACACCTGTCCCATGCATCCCCAGATTCGCCAGGAAGGCCCCGGCGCCTGCCCGATCTGCGGCATGGCGCTGGAACCGGAGATGCCAAGCCTGGACGACGAGGACAGTCCGGAGTTGCGTGACTTCAGTCGACGCTTCTGGTGGACCCTGCCATTGACGGTCGTTGTGCTGGCCCTGGCGATGTTCGGCCATCGCCTTGACGTTCTCCCGACCGCCACGCGAACCTGGATCGAATTGGTGCTGACGACACCGGTCGTGCTGTGGGCCGGCTGGCCATTCTTCGTGCGCTGGGCGCAGTCGATCCGCAATCGCAGCCCGAACATGTGGACCCTCATCGGCATTGGCGTCGGCGCGGCCTTTGTGTACAGCGTAATCGCCACCGTCGCGCCGCAACTCTTCCCGGTTTCATTCCAGGAACACGGCCGCGTCGGGGTTTATTTCGAAGCCGCAGCGGTGATCGTCTCGCTGACCCTGCTCGGACAGATGCTGGAATTGCGTGCCCGCTCCAAAACGTCGGCGGCGATCAAGGCCTTGCTTGGCCTGGCGCCGAAAACCGCCCGCCGCGTCAATGACGATGGCACTGAGGAAGACATTCCGCTGGAACACGTACATGTCGGCGATCGGCTGCGCGTACGTCCCGGCGAGAAGGTGCCGGTCGATGGCAGCGTGGTCGAAGGCCATTCCAGCATCGACGAATCGATGTTGACCGGCGAGCCGATCCCGGTCGAGAAGTCGGTTGACGACAGCGTTATTGGTGCAACGATCAACGGCACCGGTAGCCTGGTCATCCGCGCCGGCAAGGTCGGCTCGGACTCGGTACTCGCGCAGATCGTGCAACTCGTGGCACAAGCGCAGCGCTCGCGCGCGCCGATGCAGCGCATGGCCGACAAGGTCGCGTTTTGGTTCGTGTTGGCGGTGCTGGGCACAGCCGTGTTGACGTTCTTCGTATGGGGCCTGTTCGGCCCCGACCCGTCATGGACCTATGCGGTTCTGAACTCGGTATCGGTGCTGATCATCGCCTGCCCTTGCGCGCTGGGCCTGGCGACGCCAATGTCGATCATGGTCGCTACCGGCCGCGCCGCACAGGCCGGCGTGCTGTTCCGCGATGCCGAGGCAATCGAAAACCTGCGCAAGATCGACACCCTGATCGTCGACAAGACCGGCACCCTGACCGAAGGCCGCCCCGCACTGCGCGACGTGATCGCTGCGGAAGGTTTCGCTGACGAGCAGATCCTGCAACTGGCCGCCAGCCTCGAACTCGGCAGTGAACATCCACTCGCGGAAGCGATCGTGAGCGCGGCCCGGCAACGTGAACTCGCGTTCGAGGCCAGCGACGATTTTGCCTCGATCACCGGCATGGGCGTGCGCGGCAATGTCGGTGGCAAGGCCGTGGCCTTGGGCAATCGGGCGTTGATGGCGGATACCGGTGCTGACATAGCCGACGACATCGAGGAAAGCGCGAACCGCCTTCGCGGCGAAGGCGCAAGTGTCATGTACCTCGCCGTCGACGGCCGACTGGCCGGCGCGATCGCGGTCGCCGATCCGATCAAGCCGTCGACCATGCCGGCGCTGAAAGCGCTGCGTGCAGCCGGCCTGCACGTGGTTATGGCATCGGGCGATGCTCAAGCTACCGCCGACGCCGTTGGCAGGCAATTGGGCATCGATGATGTGCGCGGCGGCGTGCAGCCGAAGGACAAGTCGGAACTGGTGCAGGCGCTACAGCGCGAAGGTCATCGCGTTGCGATGGCCGGCGACGGCATCAACGATGCGCCTGCACTGGCCGCGGCCGATGTCGGCATTGCGATGGGTACCGGGACCGACGTGGCGATGTCGAGTGCCCAGGTCACCCTGGTCAAGGGCGACCTCGGCGCAATCCTGCGCGCACGCAGCATTTCCAATGCCACCGTACGCAACATGAAACAGAACCTGGGTTTCGCCCTGCTCTACAACGCCCTCGGCGTGCCACTCGCGGCGGGCGTGCTGTATCCCGTGTTCGGACTGTTGCTCAGCCCGATGATCGCGGCATTGGCGATGAGCCTGAGTTCGGTTTCGGTCGTCAGCAATGCCTTGCGGCTTTCGAAGTCTTCAACGATCACGCGTTCCTCAAGCTGACGCCATGGCGGCGATCGCATCGAGCATCTCGCGCTCTTCGTCGATTGGCACGGCGAACGTCCGTGCCGTTGCTGCGGGAGCAGTGAGCTCGACCGCCCCGGCTTGATTGGCCTGGGCATCGATGCCAAGCCCCAGCCACTGCAATTCGGCCACCACGCGTGCGCGAATTTCCGGCGCGTGGCTACCGATGCCGCCGGAAAAGACCACAGCATCGATACCCTGGATGCAGGCGGCCATGGCGGCGATACCCTGCGCGACGCCGGCAACGTAGACGGACACGGCCAGCGCAGCGCCATCGGAGGTCGATGACAACCGTTGGCGCATGTAGCCGGACTCACCGGAGAGGCCATGCAGGCCACTTTCGCGCCACAGCAACTGGTCGATCTGCTCGGTGGTCATGCCCAATCGACGTTGCAGGTGCAGCAATACGCCAGGGTCCAAAGAACCCGTTCGCGTTTCCATCGGAATGCCGCCGAGCGGTGTCATCCCCATCGTGGTGTTGACGCTGCGTCCACCGCGAACGGCGCACAGGCTGCTGCCGCCACCCAGATGCGCCAGCACGATGCGATCCTGAGAAAGTTCGGGCGCCATCTGGCCCAGTTGTCGCATCGCGGACTGGAACGCGAGCCCATGGAATCTGATCGTGGTCAGAGGGCCACCAGCCTGTGCTTCCAGTTGGATTTGGCGGGTGGCTTCGAACACGTACATGCTCGCGAATGCGTCGGCTTTGGATGTTCCGGCAGTCAGCAAACCGTCGTTTTCGCAGCATCAGGAATTTGGCATTCGCCAAATTGGCCTGCAAGCATGGGTTTTCCTCGTCGCGCAGCGCCACCAGAGTTTGGTGGTCGCGCAACAGGAAACTCCCGTGAGTATGTTCTGGGCGGCGCTCAGAAGCGCCCCTCGGTGATTTCGAAAACGCTATTGCGAAGGGCAACCAGCTTGGGCCCGAAGTCGTGGATCAGCTTTTCGCGCGTCATTACCGACACCCTGCCGCTGACATTGAAGGCAAGGATGCGAGCGCGGTCGTTTGACACCATAGGCACACCAACCGCGAACACATCCGGGTTCCAGTCGCCCATTGAGAAACAGAATCCGTAGCGTTGAAAATCCTCACGCGCACGCACGACGCCGGCGCGAATGCGAGGCCAAAGCGCGGGTTCGATATCGCGTTCGAGGCTGTCCAGATGCTGGTCGAATACGTCCTGCGGACGTGCGGCGAGGTCTGCCCGTCCGAGCGCGGTGGAGCCATGCGGCACGGGAGCGCCAGGGTCAAGTTTCAGATGAAACGTGGGATCGCCCTGACACACCTCCAGCAACACCATGCGCTTGCCATCGGCCGCGCCCAGCATCACGGCGGCTTGTGTGTAGTCGGCCAATTCGCGCATCAGCGGTCGCGCGATGGTCAATACGTCCAGGCTCTTCGTGTAGGCGTGGCTCAACGACAGCACCGCAGGGCCCAACGAGTACTTTTCGAGGCTGGGCGAGTAGTTCAGATAGCCCAATGCCGAAAGGGTGAATGCCATCCGTGAAACGGTCGGCTTGGGAAGTCTGGTCCGGCTGGCGATTTCCTGATTGCCAAGGAACTGTGCGCCACGCTCGAAGCAGCGCAGGATCGAGAATGCGCGCGCAATCGACGTGACGAACTGCGGATGATTCTCGTCGACTCCACCGGCAAAGGTGTCGGCATGGCGTTTCGGGTTACCCAAGATTGACCCTCGCAATAGCGCCCGACGCTCAAGCCGTGGCGCGTGATGTGTGTTTCTTCAATTCCAGCTTGGCGATCGTGCCGTAGTGGACTTCGTCTGGACCATCGGCGAGGCGCAGTGTGCGAATGCCGGCGTACATCGCAGCCAACGGGAAGTCATCGCTGACGCCAGCACCACCGTGCGCCTGGATGGCCCAGTCGATCACCTGGCAAGCCATGTTTGGCGCGACGGTCTTGATCATCGCGATCTCTGCGCGTGCAACCTTGTTGCCCACCTTGTCCATCATGTCAGCGGCTTTCAGGGTGAGCAGGCGCGCCTGGTCGATCATGCAGCGCGACTGGGCGATACGTTCATGCCAGATCGATTGTTCCGCAATGGGCTTACCGAATGCGACGCGCGACAGCACGCGTTCGCACATCAATTCGAGCGAGCGCTCCGCCACGCCGATGGTGCGCATGCAGTGGTGGATGCGACCCGGCCCGAGACGGCCTTGTGCAATCTCGAAGCCGCGGCCCTCGCCCAGCAGCAGGTTGTCTACCGGAACGCGCACGTCGCGCAATGCAATTTCCATGTGGCCATGCGGCGCATCGTCGTAGCCAAACACGGTCAGCGGTCGGATCACCTCGATACCCGGCGCATCAGCGGGAACCAGGATCATCGACTGCTGCTTGTGGATCTCTGCGCCAGGATCGGTCTTGCCCATCACGATGTAGAGCGAGCAGCGCGGATCGCCTGCACCCGTTGACCACCATTTGCGACCACTGATCACGTATTCGTCGCCAACACGACGGATCGAGCACTCGATGTTGGTGGCATCCGATGAAGCCACTGCCGGCTCGGTCATCAAGAACGCCGAGCGGATTTCACCGCGCAACAGCGGCAGCAGCCAGAGCGCCTTTTGCGCATCGCTGCCGTAACGCTCGAGCGTTTCCATATTGCCTGTGTCAGGCGCCGAGCAGTTGAACACTTCCGATGCCCACAGCACGCGCCCCATGATTTCGCACAGCGGTGCATATTCCAGATTCGACAGGCCTTGTGGCGCGTGCTCGGAAGGGGGCAGGAACAGGTTCCACAGACCTGCCTTGCGTGCCTCGACCTTCAGGGATTCGATCAGCGCGAGCGGAGTCCAGGGTTTCCCGTTGCGGCGGTTTTCCGCAATTTCCGCGACGTAGGCTTGCTCGTTGGGCGTGATGTGCGCCGCGAAGAAGGAAAGGAACTGGCTGCGCAGCGCGTCGACCTTTTGAGTATGGGAGAAGTCCATCGACGCCTTTGCTGGGTAGGGGAAAATCGGTGGTGATTGTTTCGCAATACAAAACAATATTTTGTAATGATTAAAAATCTTATGCTTCTTGGCCGGAGGAATACAGCCCTGTCGTCCTTGGTAAAGCTGATTCGAACAAGAAAACCGATGCTGATCGGCATCTTGTAAGCAGGCTCAACGCGGGCTAGAGTGTTTCATAAGCAAGAAGCTAAGTTTCGTCATACAAAACTTCTTGCGCATCCACAAGACTAGGCGACCGCCATGCCCAGCCTTCACGTCCTGCAGAAGAGGGAAGAAATCGACACCGCCCGCCTCACTGGCAAGGTGGTCGTGGTGCTGGACGTGTTGTTTGCGACCACGACCATCGTTGATGCGCTGGCGCGTGGTGCGATCTGCGTGTATCCCGTGCGCACACCGGCGGAGGCGATAGAAACAGCCAACCGGCTCGATGCTGCGTTGCTGGCTGGCGAACACATGGCGCGCATGATTCCTGGGTTTCAAGCGGCGTCGCCGATTGCGTTGGCAAAAGCAGGGCTGCGCGGCGCGCAGTTGGTCTACTGCACAACTAACGGCACGCAGGCGCTGGCGTCTGTCACCGCGGTTGCCGGCGTGGACGTGTACGCCGGCGCGTTGCTCAACGGCAAGGCGCTGGCGGCGCATATCGTGGCGCGACATGGCGGCTTATCCATCCTGCTGGCGTGCTCAGGATCGGTGGACCGCTTCAACCTCGAAGACTTCCACGGCGCGGGACACATCATGGCGCACTTGTTGAAGCTTCAAGATTACGAACTGACCGACGCGTCACTGGCCGCGCTGCATGCCTATCGTGGCTGCGATACACGCACGGCACTGTTCGCCTCGCGAGTTGGCCGGATGATGGTCGAGCACGGCCTTGAAGCAGAAGTGGAATACGCCTGCCAAAGCGACAGCGTGGACGTGGTTCCGCAATGGATCGATGGTCGCATCGTCGATGCCAGCTTGATGCGGGAGGCGGCATGACCGATTCTGGGCAAGCGTCGTTCGGAAGCGCCGCACCGTTCGATGTCGGCGCCTTGCAGGCTTATTTGCATGATCGCGTACCTGGTCTGACGGGCGAAATCCGGCTGACTCGCTTCAAGGGCGGCCAGTCGAATCCGACCTACCTGGTCGAGTCGGATACCAAGCCTGATGTCGCCAACCCTGATGTCGCAAAGCGTTTTGTGCTGCGGTCCAAACCCGCGCCACGGGCCGACCTGCTGCCGTCCGCGCATGCGATCGAGCGTGAGTTCCGCGTTCAGTCGGCACTCGCCGGCAGTGAAGTGCCGGTCGCGGGCATGCAATGCCTGTGCGAGGACGAGTCCGTGATCGGCCGCGCTTTTTATCTGATGGACCATATCGAGGGTCGCATCTTCTGGGACCAAACCCTGCCGGAACTGGACAGCGCCGGCCGCGCCGCAATCTACGACGAACTCAACCGGGTGATCGCGGCGCTGCATCGCGTCGATCCCGATTCGATCGGTTTGGGCGAATACGGCAAACATGGCAACTATTTCTCCCGCCAGATCGAGCGCTGGACGCGGCAGTACAGCGCCAGCCGCACGCTCGACATCGCCGCCATGGACAAGCTGGTCGACTGGCTGCCCGCGCACATTCCCGACGACGACGACCCGGTCGCGCTGGTGCATGGCGACTACCGCATCGACAACGTGATTTTCCATCCGAGCGAGCCGCGCATCCTCGCCGTGATCGACTGGGAGCTATCGACGCTCGGCCATCCGCTGGCCGATTTCGCCTACCACATGATGGCGTGGCATATCCCGCATGGAACCCATCGCGGACTGGCCGGTCTTGATCTTTCTGCGCTGGGCATTCCGCACGAGCCAGCCTATGTCGCGGCTTATCAACAGCGCAGCGGACGCACGGTCAGCGGCGACTGGAATTTCTACCTGGCCTACAACCTGTTCCGGGTTGCGGCGATCTGCCAAGGCATCGCCAAGCGCGCCGAAGACGGCACGGCCAGCAGTGCGCGCGCCGCCGAGTTTGGCAAGCAGGCGCAGCCGCTTGCGGAACTGGGATGGCAGTTCGCACGCCTGGCGGGTGCGCGCTGATGCCTGGGAAGTGATGCTGCATTTCCTGTTAAGAACAGTCTGATCCACCAACCCATCTACGGACTTGCCGCAACATGCCAGTGCAACAGATCAACAACGACGGTATCTCCGTCATCAGATTCGACAACCCGCCCGTCAACGGTTTTGGCTGGGGCGTGCGCAGTGGACTGGTCGAAGCGATCGTACAGGCCGTGGCCGACGACGCAGTCACGGCCATCGTCATCACCGGTAGCGGCCGGATGTTCTCGGGCGGCGCGGACATCACCGAATTCAATACGCCGCGCGCCGAGCAGGCACCACAGTTGCCGGACGTCATCAAAGTGATCGAAGCGAGCACCAAGCCCATCGTCATGGCGATCAACGGCACCGCGCTGGGCGGTGGGCTGGAAGTGGCGATGGCAGCGCACTACCGGGTCGCACTTCGCGATGCACTGCTTGGCTTACCGGAAGTGAAGATCGGACTTCTGCCCGGCGCGGGTGGCACCCAACGCTTGCCGCGTGCGGTCGGGCTGGAAACCGCACTCAACATGATTGTGTCCGGCGAGCCGGTACCCGCCGGGAAACTGGCCGACACACGCCTGCTTGATCGCGTGGTGGATCAGGAGGTCGTCGCCGCGGCGGTTGCATTTGCACGCGATGTTGCCGGTAGCAAAAAGCTGCCGCTGCTGCGCAACCTGAAAATGGAACATCCAAACGCGGAGGGCTTCATCGATTTCGCGCGCAATGCAGTGGCGGCGGCATCAGTGAACTATCCGGCGCCGCTCAAATGCGTCGACGTGGTTGCCGCCGCAGTCAGCAAGCCATTCGATGAAGGCATCGCCATTGAACGCGACGCCTTCATCAGCTTGATCACGTCGACGCAATCCAAAGCACTGCGCCACGCCTTTTTCGGCGAACGCGCGGCCAGCAAGATCGCCGATGTCGGTGCTGACATCAAGCCGCGCGAAATACGCACGGTGGGTGTGATCGGTGCCGGCACCATGGGTGGCGGCATCAGCATGAATTTTCTCAACGCCGATATCCCGGTGACAATGATCGAGACACAACAGAACGCGCTGGATCGCGGCTTGGCCGTGATCCGCGGCAACTACGAGCGCACCGCAAAGAAAGGCAAATTGACCGCCGAGCAGGTCGAGCAGCGCATGGGCTTGCTGACGCCAAGCTTATCCTACGACGACTTGAAGGACGCCGACCTCATCATCGAAGCGGTGTTCGAGGAATACGCCGTCAAGGAGTCGGTGTTCAAGAAGATTGATGCCGTCGCCAAGCCCGGCGCGATACTTGCCAGCAATACCTCGACCCTCGATGTTGACCGCATCGCCGCATTCACCCAGCGTCCGCAGGACGTGGTCGGCATGCACTTCTTCAGCCCTGCGAACGTGATGAAGTTGCTGGAAGTCGTGCGCGGCGAGAAGACCGCAAAGGACGTACTCGCAACGGTCGTGGCGACAGCGAAAAACATTCGCAAGACAGCCGTGGTTTCCGGTGTCTGCGACGGCTTCATCGGCAATCGCATGCTGGAGCAATACTTCCGCCAAGCCGGGTTCCTTCTGGACGAAGGCGCGACACCGCAGCAGGTCGACGCGGCGATGGAGAAGTTCGGTTTTGCGATGGGACCATTTCGGGTTGGCGACCTCGCCGGCAACGACATAGGTTGGGCAATCCGCAAGCGTCGCTATGTCGAAAAGCCGGAAATGATTTATTCCAGAAGCGCCGATCTGATCTGCGAATTCGGCCGCTACGGCCAGAAGACCGGCAAGGGTTGGTACGACTACAAGCCGGGCGATCGCACCGCCTATCCATCCGGGGAGGTCGCGGCCATCCTCGAACAAAACACGCGCGACCTCGGACTTTCCAAACGCCAGATCGACGATCAGGAAATTGTCGATCGCCTCGTCTTTTCGCTGGTCAACGAAGGTGCACGCATTCTGGCCGAAGGGATCGCGTCGAAGGCGTCGGATATCGACATCGTCTACCTCACCGGCTACGGCTTCCCGCTGTGGCGCGGCGGCCCGATGTTTTACGCCGACACGCAGGGCCTCTACAACGTTTTGGCAACGATGCGCAGTTTCGCGCGCGGTTACCAGGGCAGCGATTGGGAGCCGGCACCACTGCTGGTCGAATTGGCCATGTCGGGCAAGGCCTTCAACGGCTGAGTCGCGCAGCGACCGCACACCGCTCGCCCATCAACGCAACGAGGTTATCCGTGAAGCAAGCCGTCATCGTTTCCACCGCCCGCACCGGTCTGGCCAAGAGCTGGAAAGGCGCGTTCAACATGACCCACGGGGCGGATCTCGGCGGCCACGTCGTGCAGCACGCGGTCAGCCGCGCGGGCATCGACCCTGTCGAAGTCGAGGATGTGCTGATGGGTTGCGCGTGGCCGGAAGGCGCAACCGGCAGCAACATCGCGCGGCAGATGCACTACGCGCCGGATTGCCGGTGACGGTACCGGGCGCGACCGTCAATCGCTTCTGTTCCTCGGGTTTGCAGACCATTGCGATGGCTGCGCAACGCGTTATCGCGGGTGAGGGCGAGGTGTTCGTCGCCGGAGGTGTCGAAAGTATTTCCTGCGTGCAGAACCACGTCAACATGCACATGATCGCCGACGGCTGGCTGGTCGAACAGAAACCCGAAATCTACTGGTCGATGCTGCAAACTGCCGAGGCCGTGGCCAAGCGCTACGGGATCGACCGGGAGCGCCAGGATCATTACGGTGCACAGAGCCAGCAACGCGCGGCAGCCGCGGCGGCGGCTGGCAAATTCGAAGACGAGATCGTGCCAATGACCGTGCTGGCCGGTGTCACTGACCCCGCCACCCGACGCCTCGGCACCAGGCAGGTGACGATCTCCGCCGACGAAGGCATCCGCTCCGATACCACCTACGAAGGTGTCGCGAAAATTCGTACCGTTTTCCCCGGCGGCGTGATCACCGCCGGCAATGCCAGCCAGTTTTCCGATGGTGCGTCGGCTGTCGTTGCTATGGATGCCGATGCTGCCAGCAAACGTGGTTTCAAAACGTTGGGGCTGTTCCGCGGTTTTGCGGTCGCCGGTTGCGAGCCCGACGAAATGGGCATCGGCCCGGTGTTCGCGGTGCCGAAACTTCTCAAGCGCGCCGGACTCACCGTCGACGACATCGACCTGTCAGAACTCAACGAAGCATTTGCCGTGCAGGTGCTCTATTGCATGGACACGCTGGGTATTCCGCACGAAAAAATCAACGTCAACGGTGGCGCTATCGCGGTCGGTCATCCCTACGGCGTCAGCGGCGCGCGACTGGTCGGCCACGCGCTCATCGAAGGCAAGCGTCGCAACGCGAAGTACGTCGTCGTCACCATGTGCATCGGCGGCGCACAGGGCGCTGCCGGCCTGTTCGAGGTTCTCTGACGGGCATGCAATCGCTGCTGCTGTCACGACGGGATCTTGAGTTCCAGCTCTACGAATGGCTGGACGTCACCGCGTTGACGTCGCAGCCGCGTTACGCCGATCACAGCCGTGACACTTTCGACGCCGTGCTCGATACCAGCGAGCGTCTGGCCAGCGAACTGTTCGCTCCGCACTACCAGAAGTCCGATCAAAACGAACCGCAGTTCGACGTCGACAGCGTCAGCATGATCGACGAGATCAAGCCGGCACTGCAGGCGTTCGCCGAGAGCGGTCTGATGAGCGCGTCGATGGATTACGCGCTGGGCGGAATGCAGTTGCCCAAGGTCGTGGAAATGGCCGCGCTGGCCTATTTCCATGCGGCCAATATCAGCACCAGCGCCTATCCATTATTGACCCTCGGCAACGCGAGTCTGTTGCTGGCGCATGGCAACCCGGCGCAGATCAAAACCTTCGTGGAACCGGAACTGGCGGGACGCTACTTCGGCACCATGTGCCTGTCCGAACCACAGGCCGGCTCATCATTGTCCGACATCACCACCCGCGCCCAGCCCGATGGTGATTCGCCGCTCGGGCCGCGCTATCGCATTACCGGCAACAAGATGTGGATTTCCGGTGGTGACCACGAGCTGTCGGAAAACATCGTCCATCTGGTACTGGCAAAAATTCCCGGCGCTGACGGCAAACTGATTCCCGGCGTCAAAGGTATTTCGCTGCTGCTGGTACCGAAATTCCTGGTCAAAGAAGACGGTTCGCTCGGCGAACGCAACGACGTGCAGCTGGCCGGCATCAACCACAAGATGGGCTATCGCGGAACCGTCAACACCTTGCTCAATTTCGGCGAAGGCAGTCGCCACACGCCTGAAGGCAAGCCCGGCGCAGTCGGCTATCTGGTGGGTGATGCGCATCAGGGTCTGGCCTACATGTTCCACATGATGAACGAGGCACGTATTGGCGTTGGTTTGGGTGCCGTGGCGCTGGGCTACACCGGCTACCTGCATGCGCTGGACTATGCGCGCAACCGTCCGCAAGGGCGGCTGATTGGCACGGCAGGCAAGGATGCGACCAGCGCGCAAGTGCGCATCATCGAGCACGCCGACGTTCGGCGCATGCTGCTGGCGTCCAAGGCCTACGTCGAAGGTGGTTTGGCCTTCAACCTGTATTGCGCGCGGCTGGTCGACCAGGCCAACACCTGCAACGACGATATCGAGCGCGCGAACCTGACTTTGTTGCTCGACATCCTCACCCCGATTGCCAAGAGCTGGCCGTCGCAGTGGTGCCTGCTCGCCAACGATCTCGCCATCCAGGTGCATGGTGGCTACGGCTATACCCGCGAATACAAAGTCGAGCAGTTCTACCGCGACAACCGCCTCAACCCGATCCATGAAGGCACCCATGGTATCCAGGGTCTTGACCTGCTCGGTCGCAAGGTGGTGATGCACGACGGCGCCGCTTACCGGATGTTCGCCGAGCGCGTGACCACCACGGTGATGCTTGCAAATGGGCACGAGGCATTGCGCGTCTATGCAAATAGCCTCGAACAACGTCTGCAGCGAATGACCGATGTTACCGCCACGCTCTGGGCCGTTGGCGATCCACAGGTGACCCTGGCCAACGCCAGCATTTACCTGGAAGCGTTCGGCCATATCGCCATCGCGTGGATATGGTTGGAGCAGGCCATCGCGGCACAGGACAGGGCGGGCGATTTCTACGACGGCAAGCGCCAGGCCAACGCGTATTTCTATCGCTGGGAACTGCCCAAGGTCGACGCGCAACTCGACTTGCTATCCAGCCTCGACCGCACTGCGTTGGACATGCGAGACGCCTGGTTTTGATTGCCATGACCCCTATGCGAAGCATCGAAAACCTCGACGCGTTGCAAGGCTGGGTCGGCCGCGAATTCGCGGTCACCCACTGGATGCTGATCGACCCGCCACGCAGTAGCCTGGTGAGTGGTAGCCACGCAATGATCGACGCGTTCTACACCCCATCCAGCAAAGCCAAAGCGGCCTTGAATGCCTTACTGGCCCGCGGCTGATTCGCACCAACCCATCATCGACACCAATGGAGTGACCAAGCCATGAGCAGCACACCCAACCTCTTCGACCTCACTGGCCGCACCGCGCTGGTGACCGGTGGTTCGCGTGGACTCGGCCTGCAAATTGCCGAAGCGCTCGGCGATTACGGCGCACGCATCCTGCTGTCCGCACGCAAACAGGATGAACTCGAGCACGCGCAAGCGCACTTGAAAGCGCGCGGCATCGATGCCGACTGGGTAATCGCCGATAACTCCAAACCCGAATCGGTTCATGCGCTGGTCGACGCTGCGTTGAAACGCATGGACCGCGTCGATGTGCTGGTCAACAACGCCGGCACCAGTTGGGGCGCGCCGGCGGAAGATCATCCCCTTGAAGCCTGGGACAAGGTGTTCGATCTCAACGTGCGTGGTCTGTTCCTGCTCAGCCAGCAAGTCGCCAAGCGCTCGATGATTCCGAACCGCTACGGCCGCATCATCAACATCGCGTCGATTGCCGGCTTGCGTGGCAATCCGCCGGGCACGATGCAAACCATCGCCTACAACAGCGCCAAGGGAGCAGTGGTGAATTTCACCCGCACGTTGGCTGGCGAATGGGGTCCGCATGGCATTACCGTCAACGCGATCGCGCCGGGATTCTTTCCGTCGAAGATGACCGAGGGAGTCATCAAGCAGGTCGGCGAGAACGCGCTGGCTCGCGGCGCTCCACTGCAACGCATCGGCGGCGGCCAGGATTTGAAGGGCGCCGCACTTCTGTTCGCTTCAGGAGCAGGCAGCCATATCACCGGCCAGATACTGGCGGTGGATGGCGGCGTGTCGGCGGTCTGACCCATGGATGATTTCAAGAACAGGACGGCGGTGATCACTGGCGCCGGCTCGGGCTTCGGGCTTGAGTTCGCACGACGCGCCGCATCACTGGGAATGAACGTGGTGCTGGCTGACGTGCAAGCGGATGCACTCGACGCAGCGCGCGACGAATTGCTGGCTTCCGGCGCACGTGTCAAGGCCCGCGTGGTGGATGTGTCCGACGCCTCCCAGGTCGAGGCGCTGGCGGTTGCGGCAACGCAGGCGTTTGGCGACATCCATTTGCTGTTCAACAACGCCGGCGTCGGCACCGGCGGCCTGCTCTGGGAAAACAGCCTGGCCGACTGGGAGTGGACGCTGGGCGTCAACCTGTGGGGTGTGATCCACGGCATCCGCGCCTTCGTCCCGCGCATGCTGGCGGCGGCCTCTGCAGCGCCGCACTACCGTGGCCACGTGGTCAACACGGCGTCGATGGCGGGGTTGATGAATCCACCACTCAGCGGCGTTTACAACGTTTCCAAACACGCCGTGGTGTCTCTGTCGGAAACGCTGTACCACGATCTGTCGCTGGTCAGCGAGCAGGTGCATTGTTCTGTACTTTGCCCGTTCTACGTGCCGACCGGGATCAATCGATCGCATCGCAATCGTCCGGACACCACGGCGACGCCGACCCATTCGCAATGGCTTGCCACCGCGATGACCGACAAGGCGGTTGGCTCGGGTCGCGTCAGCGCCGCCGAAGTGGCCGCAATGACGTTCGACGCCATCGGCGAAAACCGCTTCTACATCGCGTCGCACCCGAAGGCACTCGATGGTGTGCGCCAACGCGCCGACGACATCGTCGCGCAGCAGAATCCCACCGATCCCTTCGCCGCACGCGCGGGTACTCGCGACGCCATGATCGACGCACTGCGAACATGACGCTGCGACTCGATCGAAGAAAATCTGGCGATTGCAAGGCGCGATGCTCGCGCCATTCGCCATACCGCCACGCATTAATTTTGACGGACCTGAATTTCTATCCGCAGGAACTCGCCTTCCGCGACGATGTGCGCGTGTTCCTGCGTGACGGTCACGCGGTCTTTCGATACGCGTCCGTTAACCGGAATCCAATGCCTTTGCAAAAGCCTTGATAGCTGATCCTCAAAGCGACGAAACTCTTGGCAGCGCCAATAGAGCCGGCCTCCAAGGTGCTTCTGGGAGACCCAAGAAATGAAAAATCCAGGAGCCTGACCGCTGCCGTCCTCAATAGCTCCACTGCTCATTCTTGACCGGCAGTCGATTGAGCATTTCCCGGCGCTCTTGCCAGGGCGGCATCAACCTCGTCATCAAGGTCACGAATCGCTCGTTGTGTGTGGGCTCACGCATATGCACCAGTTCGTGCACCACGATGTACTCCAGGCACTCTGGCGGCTTCTTGGCCAGTTCAGTGTTCAATCGGATCGTCTTGGCCGACGCATTGCAGCTACCCCACTTGGTCTTCATGTGCTGCACAAAGCAACGCTCGACACGCACATCAACCAGCGGCTCCCACTTGGCTAGCAGCGCTGGCAAGGCGCGCTTGAGGGTTTCGCGATACCAGTCGGCCAGCACTTCTGCCCGCTTCTTTGCATCTGCGCCGGGGCGTACGTGCAATTGCAGATGCCTGGGCGTCAAACGCACTGATGGCCGCGCATCGGTTTCGATCAGCTGCAGCAAATAGCGCTTGCCCCACACGTAGTGGCTCTCTCCCTCCAGGTATTCGCGCGCGGTCTCGCGCTCCTGGGCCTGCAGCTTCTTCTGCTGCCGCTTGATCCACGCCAGCTTGTTGATGGCGAACAGTCGAATGGTGTCCAGCTCCATCCATGAAGGCGCGGAAATACGTACTGTTCCGTTTGGTGGGCAAACGCCGAGGTGAATATTCTTGATGTCCTTGCGCATCACGTCCACTCGTACGCTGCCAAGGTCGAGTTGGGTGACCATCAGTATTCCTGCTGCTGCTTGATGATCTCGAAGATGCGTTCCACTTCGGCTTCATTGTTGTCGAGCAACGGCATCAGCGCCTCGCGCTTGATCCGGTTCTCACGAGCTGCGTCTCCTCGCCAATCGTGGTTCCGCTCGCGCTTGATCGCCTCGTCAAGATCCACCGCCAGCTTCAACCTCGGATTTGGTTGTGGCAGAGGTCCCACGTCGTCCCTGACATTCCTTGTTGTTGCTGGACGCAGTGGCATGACCAGCTTGTCGTAGATCGCCCGCAGCGCAGCACTGCGCTTGAGCGGCTCGGGCGTGTCGGCAGCGTGCCCGGTCTGTACCTTGCCGACCAGATCCGCAATTTTCTTCAGATACTCCTCGTACTTGTCAGCCTGTTCCTTGCGGAACTTGATGACCTCATCCAGCAATGCCGACATCGTATCGTAGTACGCAGGGTTGTTCAGATGTTCCTGGATGATCTTGCTGCGGACATTGTTTTCGATGGTCTCCGCAATCGCGTCCTTGCTGTTTTTGATGCCAGCCGGAAGCTGATTGATCGCGTCGGCCATGCCGGTTTTGCTGATCAGATCGAGCAAGCCGAGATTGTCGAACGGGGATATCTTCCGCGGTGCCTTCGCTTCAATGTAGGTATCGATCAGGTGACGCATGTCCGCTTCGTACGGTTTCAGATCCAGCGATTCCCCGCTCGCCCGCCGGATCACCTCACGCAAGTCGGTATAGCGATTCACGTCGACTTTAATACGCGCCGCCGCGCCGCTGTCGTATCCCGCGCCGGAAAGATCATCGGCAAGGTTGCCGTAGGCGCGCAGCAAGGCGACCGCTGCCTTGTATAACGCCACTCGTTGCGGCTCGCGCTCCTTCAGTTCGGAAGCTATCTCGGTATTGCCGCAGAAATAGCGGATGTGGTCCCTGTCTGATTTGAGTGGCGCCACCGGCTCGCACAGCAGGTCGAGCACTTGCAATGCATCGTCCAACTTTTCGCGACCTTTCTCGAGACGATCCTGCATCAACACGTCGGGATCGACACCGCCCGCGCTGTGGTCGAGTTCGGACGAATAGACCTGCAAGGCACCGGTGCCCTTCTCGTTGACCAACTTCTTGAACAGGTCCTTGTAGTCGACGATGTAGCCGAAGTCCTTGTCGTCGCCGTCCAGCCGATTGGTGCGACAGATCGCCTGAAACAGGCCGTGATCCTGCATCGACTTGTCGATATACAGGTACGTGCAGGGCGGCGCATCCGCGCTGTCAACTTCCGAAGCGATCAAGCTCGCCAAGGCGGCTGAGAAAATTGGTTGCAAAGGCATGATGGTGTTGCCGCCGTATGTGTATTCCACCGACTGGCGCGAGATGGGCGCACACATGCGCAGCGTGATCGATGCCACGTCGCTACCGTGCATGCTTTACAACAATCCGATTGCGTACAAGACCGATTTCTCGGCCGTCCAGATGGCTGAACTGGCGAAGGCCTGCCCGAACCTGCAAGCGGTGAAGGAGTCGTCTGCCGACGTGCGTCGCTTCGTGGCAATTCGCAGTGAGTTGAGTGATCGACTTGAACTGCTGGTCGGCATGGATGATGCCGTCGTCGAAGGCGTGGCGATGGGCGCGACTGGCTGGATCGCTGGGCTGGTGAATGCGTTCCCGGAAGAATCGGTGCGCCTGTTCGAACTCGCTCGCGATGGCGGCTATGACGCAGCGGCCGATCTCTATCACTGGTTCCTGCCGATGCTGCGCCTGGATACCGTTCCCAAGTTCGTGCAGTTGATCAAGCTGGCGCAGCAATGCGTTGACCTCGGCAGCGAGCGCGTTCGTGCGCCGCGACTGGTTGTTGAAGGTGCGGAGCGCGCGGCTGCGTTGAAGGTGATTGAGGACGCAATCGCTCATCCGGTCGGAAGCTGAGATGGCCAAACACGACGATGACTACACCTTGCAACCGGTCCTTATCGCCGGTGAATGGCGCGCGGCCAGGAGGCCGGACGGCGATTTCCGCGCGAACAATCCAGCGACGGGTGCATTGATCGGCCCACGCTTTCCGACCTGTGGCACGGACGATATCGAAGCGGCGCTCGTGGCAGCAGTAGATGCAAGCACCTCGTTGTCCACGATGGATCCCGAGCAGATCGCGACGTTCCTTGAACGCTATGCCGATGGCATTGAAGCAGCCGCCGAACAACTCGTTGCAGTCGCACACCGGGAAACCGCCCTGCCCGCGCCAACGCGATTGGCCGGCAATGAACTACCGCGTACGACGGGCCAGTTGAGGCAAGCGGCGGCGGCGGTTCGATCACACGCATGGACGAACCCGGTTATCGATACCAAGGCTGGTTTGCGCTCGCATCTCGCACCGCTGGGCAAACCGGTGCTGGTTTTCGGCCCGAACAACTTTCCATTTGCGTTCAACGCCATCGCAGGCAGCGATTTTGCTTCGGCAATTGCAGCGCGCAACGCGGTAATTGCCAAGGCGCACCCTTCGCATCCGGCGACCAGCCAGTTGCTGGCGCAGATTGCGCATCAAGCGGCTCGCGACGCGGGCCTGCCATCGGCAAGCATTCAGTTGCTTTACGACGTTCCGCCAACACTCGGCGCGAAGTTGTGCGCCGACCGCCGCCTTGGCGCGATTGGCTTTACCGGCAGTCGCAAGGCCGGGCTTGCATTGAAGGCTGCCGCTGATTCCGCTGGCATTGCGATGTATGCGGAAATGTCGTCAGTGAACCCGGTCTTCCTGCTTGAAGGCGCATTGCGCGAACGCGGCGCGGCACTGGCGAGTGAAGTGTTCGGATCATGCATGCTGGGCAGCGGCCAGTTCTGCACCAACCCCGGCTTGCTGATCGTGCCGAACATCGATGCTGGCGATACGTTCGTGGCAGCGCTTTCCGAGCGATTCAAGGCAGCACCAACGGCGACGGTTTTCAGTGCCGGCGTGCAGCACGATGCTGAAACCAATCTGGATGTCTTGCACAAGGCGGGCGCGAGTGTCCTCGCCAGCGCGAGCGGCGGGACCGGTCAAGGCTTTCGCGTCGCGCCGACCTTGCTCGGTATCGAGGCCAGCGACTTCATCGAAGACAGCGAACGGCTACAGACCGAAGTCTTCGGGCCCGTCAGCCTGGTCATTCGCGCTGACGATCTCGATCAGATGATTGGCATCGCCCGTTTTTTAGACGGCAACCTGACCGGTTCAATCTTTACCGCCAGAGACGGCAGCGACGATGCGAGTTGGCAGGCAATTGTCAGCGTGCTGCGAAACAAGGTCGGCCGATTGATCCAGAACAAGATGCCGACTGGCGTTGCCGTCAGCTCGGCGATGCAGCACGGCGGGCCTTTTCCTGCCAGCAGCCATTCCGGTTTCACGTCGGTCGGCATGCCGGCGTCGATTCGACGCTTTGCAGCCTTGCAAAGTTACGACCAGGTCAGCGACGCGCGCCTTCCCCAAGAACTTCGCGACGCGAATCCGCTGGGCATCCAGCGCTGCGTGGACGGAGAGTGGGCTCGTGATGTAATTGTACGGACGCGTGCGTAGGCGGGGCCTACTAGCTCAATGCTGCGCCGCTGGACGGATCGACCAGCCGTCATCCGCGAGCGGTCCCACGGGTGTCCGGAGAAATTCTTCTTGGCTGACTGACATGTCGTTGGCGGCTGAACGTTGACGCCTGCGAACCCTGACCTACTCGTCTCCCCGGCGCAGGCCGGGGCCCAGTGTACGACGGCTTCTGGCAGTCTTTTGGGGCTGTCGAGACAACACCGCACCAGACGAAGATTGCCAACAGCATTTGCCGACTGGACCCCGGCCTTCGCCGGGGAAACGAAATGGTGAAAGCTGCCGCCCTGGATAGTTGAGTCGC
>JAYUYW010000281.1:0-22394 GCA_043752325.1 Rhodanobacteraceae bacterium
GGTTTGGTTCGCAGTTGTGGCAGGTCGGTGGCGAGATTCATCCCTTGCTCGCGAATCTCGGGCCTGAGCCGTTGTCCCACGAGTTCGATGGCGATCAACTTTTTCGGCAATCACGTGGTCGCAGCGCGGCCGTCAAAGTGTTCCTGATGGATCAGGCCATCGTCGTCGGTGTCGGAAACATCTACGCCGCTGAAGCCTTGTTTGCAGCCGGCATTCGACCAACGCGCGCCGCAGGTCGGGTATCGCGGTCGCGGTATGCACGGCTCGCCGACGAGGTAAAACGCATCCTCGCCTACGCGATCACGCGCGGTGGCACCACGCTGCGCGACTTCCTGAGCCCCGACGGCGCGCCCGGCTACTTCGAACAGGAATTGTTTGTCTACGGCCGCGCCGGCCAGCCGTGCCGTGTCTGCACAATGCCAATCCGTACGATTCGCCTCGGCCAACGCAGCACGTTTTTCTGTCCGCGTTGCCAACGGTGAAGCGCGGTTGCAAATCAGCCAGCGATCTTCGCAACCCAAGCGGCGTAGGTATCCATCCATTTCTGCAGGAACTCCCGAGTCTTGTCGTTGCCGATGTCTCCGTTATCGTCAATCAGATCATCCTTGAATTGCAGGTACACCTCGGGCTGGCCCAGCGTCGGCATGTCGAGGAAGCCGGAAATACAGCTGCGCAACTGTTGTTGCGCGACCGCAGTTCCGATTGCGCCAGGCGACGTGCCGACGATGCCAGCCGCCTTGCCGGCCCAGGAGTTGTCTCCGTATGGACGCGATGCGGTGTCGATCACGTTCTTGAGCACACCGGGTATCGCGCGGTTGTATTCAGGTGTCACGAAGATGATGCCGTCTTTCGAAGCCACCGCCTTTTTCAGCGCGATGATGGCTGCCGGTGGGTTGGAATCGTTGTCCTGGTTGTAGAGCGGCACGTCAGCTATCGGGATGATTTCGCAATCAAGCTGTCCGGGTGCGAGTTTCATCAATGCTTGGGCCAGCTTGCGATTGAACGATTCCTTGCGCAGGCTGCCGATGATGATTCCGATGGTGTACGTGCTCATGGCGATGGCTTCGGTTTTCGAAGGGAAGCCCAATGCTACGCAAGTCGAACGAAACGTGCGCGTAATCGACGGCTTTTGATTCGCATCGCGCGGAACGTAGTGAGGTTCGTGGCGTGACCGAAAATGCGCTGCCAATCGACGACGTGATCCCGGCGATTCGAGACTCTCTGATCGCGCATTCGCGGCTAGTTCTGGAAGCGCCGCCCGGCGCGGGCAAAACGACTCGGGTTCCGTTGGCTTTGCTTGAAGCGCCGTGGCTGCCGGGAAAGAAGATGCTGATGCTGGAACCACGTCGCATCGCTACCCGCGCGGCGGCAGGCTTCATGGCAGCGCAGCTCGGCGAAGCGGTTGGAGCCACCGTCGGCTATCGGATCCGCTTCGAATCGCGCGTGTCGGCGACAACGCGAATTGAAGTGGTCACCGAAGGCATTCTCACGCGGATGATGCAAGACAATCCTGAATTGCCCGGAATCGGAGCGATTCTTTTCGACGAGTTCCACGAACGCCATCTGCATGGCGATCTTGGTGCTGCGCTGGCGCTGGAAACGCAGGCAACGCTTAGACCCGATCTGCGCTTGGTCATCATGTCGGCGACGTTGGATGGTGCACGAATCGCCAACTGGTTTGATGCGCCGCGCATCAGCAGCGCGGGCCGCAGCTTTCCGGTGCGGATCGAGTACCCACCTGCTCGTTCGAACGAGGCTTGGGAATTCCAGTTGCGGCGCTCCATCGACATCGCGTTGGCCGACAACGACGGTGACGTGCTCGTCTTCCTCCCCGGCAAGCGCGAGATCGAACACATTCGCGGAGTGCTAGACCGCGCATCGCTTGCGTCGAATGGGAAGGTCGTCAAGGTGCTCTCGCTGCATGGCGAGCTGGGGCTTGACGAGCAGCAATCGACATTGCGCGCCGCACCGAAGGGCGAGCGGCGCATCGTGCTGGCGACCAATGTTGCCGAGTCCAGCTTGACCCTGCCCGGCGTACGCGTGGTGATCGATCTCGGACAGGCGCGTGAGCCCCGCTTCGATCCGGGCTCGGGCTTCTCACGACTGGAAACAGTCAATATTTCGCAGGCATCCGCCGACCAGCGTGCCGGTCGCGCCGGTCGAGTCGGGCCGGGAACCTGCTATCGCTTATGGCCACAGAGCCGGCGGCTCGACCCCTCAAGAACGCCCGAGATCGCGCAAGTCGAACTTGCGCCGTTACTGCTAGAAATGGCGGGATGGGGCAGCGATCAAATCAACTGGCTCGATGCGCCACCAGCGGGCGCGTTGGCGCAGGCGCGCGACTTGATGGTTCGGCTTGGTGCACTCGATGACGACGGGCGCATCTCGCCGCTTGGACGGGAAATGCTGAAGTTTGGCGCGCACCCACGCCTCGCTGCCGCCGTTCTACGCAGTCCGCCCGATCGGCGTGCGCTTGCCTGTGACCTGGCCGCGCTGATCGAAGCGCGCAATCCGTTACGCGGCGCGAATTCCCGAGATGATGATTTTCGACTGCGTCATCGCGCGCTGGACGAGTGGCGCGCGAGCGGTCGTGGCGGGACACGCGATGTTGCTGCGGATGTTGGCCAACTTGCGGCCATTGCAAAGGCCGCCGATGCATGGCGCCGCCGATTGCCCGATGCAAACCACGACTCACGCGCTTCTTCCGGCGGCGCAAATCGAATCTCGGTCGAACCCGGCCAAACCACAACTGGCAACCTGCTGATCCACGCATTTCCGGAGCGCATCGCTCGACAGGATCAGAACAATCCGCGCCGCTACACTTTGGCGAATGGCCGCGGTGCGCGATTGCTCGAAGAATCCACGTTGTTTGGCGAACCTTGGTTGGTCGTCGTCGACCTGCGCTACGACGAACGCGACAGTTTGATCCTGGCTGCTGCGCCGTTCGACCCGGAGCAACTGCAATCGGAATTCCCGCAACGGCTGCGTCGCGAGCGCGTGCTGCGTTGGAACGATGCCACGCGCGCCGCCGAAGCGTTTGAGGAACAGCGTTTCGACGCGATCATTCTGGAACGTCGCAGCGTTCCTGTCGTGGGCAGCGATGCCGTGCCCGCGTTGCTGGCCGCTGTCCGCGCGCTTGGCCTCGACAGCCTGCCGTGGAGCGATGCATCGCGAAGCCTACGGTTGCGCGTGAACGTGCTGCGCGAGGCGTGCCCGGAATTTAGCTTGCCCGATTGGTCAGACAGCGCCTTGCTGGAATCGCTGGAGCAATGGCTTGCACCGATTCTGGAAGGCCAACGCAAGCTCGACGCGCTCAGCGCCGATGCGCTATCACGCGCGCTTGCCGAGCAACTCGACTACGCCACGATGCGCCAGGTCGATCAATTTGCGCCGTCCAACATCGTGGTGCCGAGCGGTCAATCGCGCGGTATCGATTACGGCAGCGAGGGACCGCCGATACTGGCCGTCAAGTTGCAGGAACTATTCGGCCTCGCCGACACGCCGGCGATTGCGAACGGACGCCTTCCCCTGATGCTGCACTTGCTCTCGCCGGGCGGCCGGCCAATTCAGGTCACCCAGGATCTGCGTAGTTTCTGGGAGCGCACCTACCCTGAGGTGCGCAAGGAGTTGAAGGGCCGTTATCCAAAGCACCCGTGGCCCGATGATCCCTGGACGGCGACCGCAACTCATCGTGCGAAGCCCAGGAATCGCGAACCGTGAGCGCATACGCGGTGAACTCTCAATGCATGGGATGGTCGCAATCACTCACGCCGAAACTGGCGCGTCACTCACGAAATGGAAGCCCAGCATGAGCAAACCAACCCGCGTATTGATCTGGATGGCAGTGTTCCTTCTGGCCGTCGCTGTACTGGCGGCGTTGCTGGCGCCGCAGTTGCAGCAGATTTTCCTGGCCAACCCGTTCTTCAACGGAGTGATCCTGCTGGTGCTGGCCACTGGCATCGTGGTCAACGTTCGTCAAGTGACGGTGTTGACGCGCGAGGTGGAGTGGATCGAGGACTTCCGCCGTTCCGATCCAGAACGCACGCTTGCCAACGCGCCGCGATTGCTCGCTCCGATGGCACGCATGTTGGTCGGTCGCGAACGTGGTCGCAGCGCGCTGTCGTCGGCATCGATGCGTACCCTGCTCGACAGCGTGCAATTGCGGCTGGAGGAATCGCGCGATCTGTCGCGCTACCTGATCGGCCTCGCCATATTTCTCGGACTGCTCGGCACGTTCTGGGGACTACTGGCGACGATCCGTGCGGTTGCCGACATTATCGGCACGATGGGCGGCGGCGACGATGCGCTGGCGATGTTCAATCAGCTCAAGGTTCACCTCAAGGAACCGTTGGCCGGTATGTCGACCAGCTTCGCGACGTCGCTGTTTGGTCTTTCCAGTTCGCTCATCATCGGCTTTCTCGACCTCCAGGCCGGCCACGCGCAGAACCGTTTCTACAACGAACTGGAAGAATGGCTGTCGGGCATGACGCGCTTGTCATCGGGCGGGCTGGGCGGTGAAGGCGATAGCGGATCGGTGCCAGCCTATGTCGAGGCGCTGCTTGAGCAGACCGCCGATGGCCTGGAGCGCATGCAGCGCAATATGGCCGAAGGCGAGCGTGATCGGCAGTTGACCGCGCAACGGCTGGGTGAGCTGTCGACGCAGATGGGTCGTGTGGCGGACGTGCTGACACGCGACGCACGCGATCGCCAGAACGCCGCCGAAGTTCAGGATGAATTGCGATCAGTCTTGCGCCAGTTGGCGAATCAGCCGAGCGGCGAAGGCCGCTTGAACGATGAACTGCGCAGCGAGTTGCGCCTGCTCTCGCGCACCATCGCGGCAGCAGTCGACGGCACGCGTGGCACGCGCGAGCCGCGCCCGTGAGTCGTCGCCGTTCTCGCACGTCGGCCGATATCTGGCCAGGGTTCGTCGATGCCCTGACCTCGTTGATCATGGTGATGATCTTCGTGCTGCTGATCTTCGCGATTGGGCAGTTCGTACTGTCCGATACCCTGGCGGGCAAGAATCGCGCGCTGGACCAGTTGAACGCGCAAGTTGCCCAACTGGCACGTACGTTGTCGCTGAGCGAAGACCAGAAGAAGCTGCTCGATGCGCGCGCCGCCGAACTCGCCGCATCGCTTGGACAAGCCAGTTCCGACAAGGATGAACTCAAGACCGCGCTCGATAGCACCAGCAACGAGGCCGCCAAGTTGAGCACCGACGTCAATCTGCTCAATGAATTGAAGGCGCAACTGGAAGCGCAGATTGCGGAGATGGCGACGCAGCTGGATACATCGAAAACCGACCTGGTCAAGCAAACCGAATTGACCAGCTCCGCGACCGCGCAGGTCGAACTCCTCAATCGCCAGATGGCCGCGATTCGCGAGCAGCTCGCCCAGTTGCAATCCGCACTCGACATCAAGGACAAGGACATCGTTGCCAAGGATGTCGAGATCGCCAACTTGGGTGACAAGCTCAATCTCGCGCTGGCGAGCAAGGTCAATGAACTGCAACGCTATCGCTCGGAATTCTTCGGCAAGTTGCGGGAGGCGTTAGGCAATCGCGCCGACGTAAAGGTGGTCGGCGATCGCTTTGTGGTGCCAACCGATATTCTTTTCGCTTCCGGCTCGGCCGACCTGACGCCGGAATCTGAACAGGCACTCGACACCCTCTCGCGTACGGTTGCTGAAGTGGCATCGGAAATGCCATCGAGCATCGACTGGGTGCTGCGGGTCGATGGCCATACCGACAAGGCGCCGATCAATTCCGCGCGGTTTCCGTCAAATTGGGAACTGTCCACTGCGCGCGCCGTCGCCATCGTGAAGCACATGGTCGTCGCTGGCATTCCACCGGCACGGCTGTCGGCGAATGGCTTCGGTCAGTTCCAGCCGCTTGATTCCGCGAACAGCGCCGAGGCGTACTCGAAAAATCGTCGCATCGAGTTGCAGCTGACCAATCGCTGACGTGTTTCGTTACGCCTCGGCCGTCGGCGGGGCGCCAGCGTGTATGACGGTTTGCGCGGACGTTGCCGGTGCCGGCGGATTGGAGATCATCGGCATTCCACTGGACCGCAATCGCGCCAGCACGTCGAACAGCACATCGCTGCGGACGCCACCTGCCTGTCGAGGACTGGGCACGTACGCTGTGCCGAGAAACATCAGGTTGCCATCTTGTATCCCTTCCAGCGTGACGCTGGGCTTGGGTACATCCAGAACGTGTTCGTGCGCGTCGAAGCTGTCGAGCAACAGCTTTCGCACGCGTTCCGCCTCGCAGTCCAAAGGCATTGGCAAGCGGACCAGGACGCGACCTTCGGCATTCGCCAAGGTGACATTGCGCACGGTCTTGGTGATGAATTCCGAGTTCGGGACGATCAACGTGGAGCGATCACCGAGCTGGATTTCAGTCGCACGCACGTTGATCCGGCGCACGTCGCCTTCTGTGTCGCCCAGCACTACCCAGTCGCCAACCCGCACCGGTCGTTCGGCCAGCAGGATCAGGCCGGAAATAAAGTTCTGGACGATGGCCTGCAAGCCGAAACCTATGCCGACCGACAGCGCGCTGGCGACCCAGGCAATGCGCTCCAGCCCTACACCGAGCGCAGACATTGCCATTGCGATCACGATCACGCCGACGACATAGCCGAGCAGGGTGGTGACCGAGTTGCGCATCCCCGGTTCCAGGAGGGTCTGCGGAAGGAAGCGCTCGTTCAACCAGCGTTTGACGATGCCGAGTATGCCCAGCCCGATCACCAAAACCAGCAACGCCTTGCCGATCGCACCGGGCGCGATCGCGATCTCACCGATGCGCCAGTTGCTGCCGATCCTCCAGGCTGACTGCACCAATTCAGTCGGGCTACTTCCGAATGGAACCAGCAAGAATGCCAGCGCCGCCACCAGCAGAACAACCCTGACCAGGCCGGACAACAGGATTGCCGCTTGGTCAAGCAAGCGCGGTTCGACCGACAGCAACGCTGGAAACCTGTTGCCGACGTGGCCGCGTGACGACACTACCGTCGCGACCAGGTCGTCAAAAAACTGGAGGGCGAGGTAGAGCGATGCACCGACGATCGTCGCCCATATCATTTGTCGCGCCAGGAAGGCACCCAAGGCGAGGAAGCCGAATGCGATCGCGATCCAGATCGTCAACGTGACCAGAGCCACTAGCCCAAGGCAAATACCCAGCCACGTGGGACGTCCGGTTTCCGGTACAACTGCATCGTCTGCGCGTCGGGCGTCGCTGAGATTTGCGTTGGCCGGAGTGCGTTGGCGCAGACGCGATACGCCCCAGGCGAGCAAGCCGCTCAACAACAGCGCAGTGCAGGTTTGCGTCATCACGGTGGCCGACAGGCTGGCGCCAATCGATGCGTTGACTTGCTGCAGCATCCACATGGCGGTGATCGCGACGGCGAGCAGCACGGGCAGGTGCTGAATGCGCGTTGCTGTGTAGTCGTCGATGTCGGGCAATCGCCAGTCGGTGCGTCGAGGCGCCAACAAGCTGCGCCCAAGAACTGTGACGAATGCCGCAAACGTCAACGTGCGCACCAGGGCGCCGATGAGGGTCTCGATTCGATCGGGCAGGGCGTCGTTCCAGTCCAGACCCTTTAACGCGCAGTATCCTGCAAGGCTCACAATGGCGATCGTCAGCAGCACCGATGCGGCAGCAAACACCGAACGGCGGAGGCGACCGACAGGCAAGCGTTCACAAAATTTCGATAGAACGGAGCGATGCCAAACGCTGAAGCCTATGGCCAACAGCACGGCAGCAATACCCAGGCCCAGCAATGACGATGGTCGATTGATGTCGTTGAACGAAGTGGCAACGCCCCCACGAAATTCCCGCGTTAGTGCTCCCAGTCGCTCGCTGTCTGACGGATACGAACGGTCGATGTTTTTCCAGAAAGCGATGCCGAACGGGGAGTGGTTGCGCTTGGACAACTGGGCCGTGAAGCGCTGCCGACGCAGCTCGATCAGCTGCGCGATCGCTTGCTGTGCATCCACGCCAAGCAGCTTGGCGCGGCGCAGCTCGGCGTCCAGCCCGGTGCGCGACTGCTGCAATTCAGCGCGTTGTGCGGTGACATCGGCCGCTTCGGTTGTCCCCTCGACCGCTGGGATGGGACCCAGTTCGGCCAGGCGTGCATCGAGATTCGTCAACGCAGGTGTCCGCTTCTCGACGAAGGCGTCGGTCTGGCCGAGCACGTCGTAGGCCGCGACAATCGCCTTCGTCAATTGACTGTCGTCGGCGTCCTCACCCGACTGGGCCGGAATCGCGTCGATGCGCGCGCGCAGGGAGTCGAGTGAGTTTTCGGGTGGAGCCTGCGCCGGGCAGGACACCGAGAGCGCCAGTACCAGCAGCGCGAACCAGTAGCGGAATTGGATCATGCCGCGATCATCGGAGTGTTTAGCCGTTGCAGTCAATCCGATTGGCAAAAGGCTGGCGCGATCAACCGGGGCGTGTTGGCGGCATTTCGGGGTGGCGGTTAGACTGCGGATTCGGCAATGCGCGAGCGCGCAAGGCCGCAGGTATTGACCAATCGGCGACAGCTAGCGGGCGCAGCGCCCCGGAGATCACGCATGAATCAGCGCCAGGACATCCTCGATCAGGACATGGACCCGGTCGAATCGCAGGAGTGGACCGAATCGCTCCGCGCCGTCATCAGCTGCGACGGCCCGGAGCGTGCGCACTATCTGCTCGAACGCATGGTCGAGGAAACGCGGCGCTCGGGCGGCCACCTGCCGTTCCAGCCGACCACCGAATATATAAATACCATTCCCGCCGGCATGGAGGCGCGTTCGCCCGGTGACGCCGCGATGGAATGGAAGATTCGCACGCTGATCCGCTGGAATGCGATGGCGATGGTGGTGCGTTGCAATCGCAAGCCGGGTGATCTTGGCGGACACATCGCCAGCTTCGCCTCGTCGGCAACGCTGTACGACGTCGGCTTCAACCATTTCTGGCGTGCGCCGAGTGACGATCATCCCGGCGACCTGATTTTCCATCAGGGCCACTCCAGTCCCGGCGTGTATGCGCGTTCGTTCCTCGAAGGCCGCATCAACACCACGCAGCTCGATCTGTTCCGCATGGAAGTGGAGGGCAAGGGCAATGGTCTGTCGTCCTATCCGCATCCGTGGCTCATGCCCGATTACTGGCAGGTTCCAACCGTGTCGATGGGGCTTGGCCCACTTCAGGCGATCTACCAGGCGCAGTTCCTCAAGTACCTCGAACACCGTGGCCTGATTCCGGTCAGCGATCGCAAGGTCTGGTGCTTCATGGGCGATGGCGAATCGGACGAGCCAGAATCGCTCGGCGCGATTTCGCTGGCCGGCCGCGAAGGCCTCGACAACCTCATCTTCGTCGTTAACTGCAACCTGCAGCGGCTTGATGGGCCGGTGCGTGGCAACGGCAAGATCATCCAGGAACTGGAAGGCGTGTTCCGTGGTGGTGGGTGGAACGTTATCAAGCTGCTTTGGGGCAGCTACTGGGATCCGCTTCTAGCGCGCGACACCAAGGGCGTGCTGCGCAAGCTGATGATGGAAACGCTGGACGGCGAATACCAGAATTGCAAAGCGTTCGGTGGCGCTTACACGCGCGAACATTTCTTCGGAAAATATCCGGAAACCGCCGAGATGGTTGCCAGCCTGTCCGACGACGACATCTGGCGTTTGAATCGTGGCGGTCACGATCCGCACAAGATCTACGCAGCCTACGACCAGGCTGTGAAGACCAAGGGCATGCCGACCGTAATCCTCGCCAAGACCGTGAAGGGTTATGGCATGGGCAGTTCGGGCGAATCACAGAACATCACCCATCAGCAAAAGAAGCTTGACGATGCTGGGGTACGCGCATTCCGCGACCGCTTCCGCATTCCAGTCTCCGATGAAGACCTGCCCAGCGTTCCGTATTACCACCCCGGCCCGGATTCCGCTGAAGTAAAATACATGCAGGAACGCCGCGCCGCGCTTGGTGGTCACCTGCCCCAACGTCGCGAGAAAAGCGAAACCCTGCCAACGCCGGAATTGGGCGTGTTCGACGCGATTCTCAAGAGCAGCGGCGAGCGCGAGATTTCCACCACGATGGCCTTTGTGCGTGGCTTGAACCTGCTGTTGCGCGACAAGACGATCGGCCCGCGCATCGTGCCGATCGTTGCCGATGAAGCGCGGACGTTTGGCATGGAAGGCCTGTTCCGACAGATCGGCATCTACGCGCCGTTCGGCCAGAAGTACAAGCCGATGGACGCCGACCAGCTTATGTACTACCGCGAAGATCAAAGCGGACAGGTGTTGCAACAAGGCATCAGCGAACCCGGCGCAATGGCGTCATGGATGGCGGCCGCGTCGAGTTACTCGGTCAGCAATGTGCCGATGTTGCCGTTCTACATCTACTACTCCATGTTCGGACAGCAACGCGTGGGCGATCTGTGCTGGGCGGCCGGCGATCTACGCGCGCGTGGTTTCATGATTGGCGGTACTGCCGGTCGCACGACGCTTAACGGCGAAGGTCTGCAACACCAGGATGGTCACTCACACCTGCTTGCCGGCGCGCTACCGAACTGCCGCAGCTACGACCCGACCTTTGCGTACGAAGTCGCGGTGATCCTGCAAGACGGTGTGCGCCGCATGCTGACCGAGCAGGAAGACACCTATTACTATCTCACCGTGATGAACGAAAATTACACCCATCCGGACATGCCGGAAGGTGCAGAGGAAGGCATCATCAAGGGCATGTATCTGTTCAAGGAAGGCAACGCTGGCGGTGGCAAAAAGTCGAAAACAAAGGCGCCGATTGTGCAGTTGATGGGCTCGGGCACCATCCTGCGTGAAGTGATCGCAGCAGCGGAATTGCTCGACAAGAAATTCGGCGTGCAAGCCGATATCTGGTCCTGCCCCAGCTTCAACGAACTACGTCGCGATGGCTACGACGCAGAGCGTTGGAACCGCCTGCATCCCATGGACAAGAAACCGCGCAAGGCATGGGTGACGCAGTGCCTGGAAGGTCATTCCGGTCCGGTCGTGACCGCCACCGATTACGTGCGTGGCTACTCCGACCAGGTTCGCGCATTCGTGCCGCGTGACCGTGCTTTCATCGCGCTAGGCGCAGACGGATTCGGCCGTTCCGATTCGCGTGCCAACCTGCGTGCGTTCTTCGAGGTCGATCGCTACTGGATTGCCCACGCCGCAATCACGGCGCTGGTCGCCGAGGGCAGCATGAATCCCGAAGATGCGGCGCGTGCGATCAAGTTGTGGAAGTTGGATCCTGACAAGCCCAATCCCGAGACGGTTTGAGCATCACAAAAGCCGGCATGCGCCGGCTTTTGTTTGTGGAGATGCCGTCGAAACGTCGGCCGACTATTTGAGGAATGTTTCGCTGATGGTCTATCGAAATCCTAGTTCCAGCGTCATCACTATCGTGCTCGCTTGCGTCGTGCTCGACGGCTGTGCGACGGTGAAGAGGATGGTGCCGTGGGGCAAGTCGCGCAGCGATGCAAGTGCGACGATCCCGGTCGAATCAAGGGACGCTTCGGAAATCGGCGCCGCCGACGAGCCAAGCAAAACGACATCGGTCGGTGATCGCAATACAACATCCGAGAGCGATCCGTCGTCGGTCGAGTCGATCAAGCCGGTAGACCTTACCGTACCGCGCGTCGAACATGATCATGCCCTGATAGTCGATCCGCCGCAGTCCGAGGCGACCAAAGTAGCAAACTCGGACGCAGTGGCAACTTCAGCGCTGTCGGCAGAAAATCCAACCGGAGACGGCAGCAGCGGCGCCGACGACTGGGGCCGCGCTGTTCAGCAAGCCGTCCACGACCGCTGGGTACAACCACGCGGCCCGAATATACCGACCGATTTTTCCTGCGACGTGATGGTCGAACTGACCCCGTTCGGCGGTGTCGACGACGTCAATATTGTGCGCTCCTGCGGCGACGTCGCTCTCGACGCCTCCATAGAAACCGCCGTTCGCGAATCCTCGCCGTTGCCGACGCCGAACGACCCGGCCGACTTCAGCGAATCCCTGCTGCTGACCTTCACGCCGCGCTGAGGCGGCGCGTTCCCGGAAAGCGATCTAGGAGTCAGCCTCCAGCGCCTGACGGAAATCTTCTATCAGGTCGTCGATGTGTTCCAGCCCGACCGAAACACGCAACAGGTTGAGCGGAGAGGTCGGGTTGTCGCCTTCGATGGAAGCGCGATGCTCGATCAAGGATTCGCAGCCGCCGAGCGAGGTCGCATTGGTGAACAGTTTCAGCCGACCGGCGACCGCGAGCGCGGCCGCTTTTCCACCGCGAATCTCCACGCTCAACATGCCACCGAAGTCGCTCATCTGCCGCGCCGCGATTTCGTGGTCGGGATGTGACGTCAGGCCGGGATAGTTGACCCGTTCGACACCTGCGTGACTGTCAAGAAATTCCGCAAGCCGCCGCGCGTTCGCGCAATGCATCACCATCCGGGCCGGCAGTGATCGGCAGCCACGCAATGTCAGCCACGCATTGAACGGGGCCAGTGTTGAGCCAGTGATATGCAGGCGATGCGCGACGCGCCGATAGAACGCGTCGTCTCGCTTGAACGCCAGCGCGCCACCAAGTACATCGCTGTGACCGCCGAAATACTTGGTCGTCGAATGCATTACGATGTCGGCACCAAGCTCAAGCGGTCTTTGCAATATCGGCGATGCGAAAGTGTTGTCGCAAGCGAGCAGGCCGCCGGATTCGTGTGCAATGTGCGCGAGCGCCGAAATGTCGCTGATCGTCATGCGCGGATTCGACGGCGTCTCTGCCCAGACCATGTCGATACCGTCCCGACAACGACGCCGCACCGCGTCAAGATTGGCCATGTCCACTGCTTCAATGTGCATGCCGCGCTCCGGCAAGTACTCGGCGCAGAGCGCGCGCAAGCCGGTGTAACAATCGTCGGGAATCAGGATGCGCGCTCCGTTCGGCAGCGATTCGAGCACGGCGGTGATCGCAGCCATTCCTGACGCAGACGTCAACGCAGCGGCGGCCGATTCCAGCGCGGCGATAGCAGTACGCAGATGATCATTAGTTGGATTACCTTCGCGCTGGTATTCATAACCGGCGATACGTTCACCGGCTGGGCCGTGCCGAAACGTGGTCGCCAGATGGATCGGCGGCGTTACAGCGCCGGTTGCCGCATCGCTTTCGCCACCAGCGTGGATGGCAAGGGTTTCAAGTCGCATCGTCGTCTGTTCCGATGGATGTCAGTTCAATACTCGGCGGGCAACGCCATACCGCAACGGCGATGATGCCAGGCGTCCGGTTCGTGCTCGGGCAGTCCGCACGAGCACCACGACAACTCTGGCCATGACCGCAATGATCAACACCATATCGAAGTTGCGCTCTTGGGGCGGGTCGTGGTGATAGATCAGCCGATACCAGTGACCGCGCCAACCGGTTTCCCGCGACGGCGGAAACTCGCGCTCGAACACCGATTTCGGAGACGCTTGCACAGGTTTGGCTGGCTGGTCAGCCGTTCTTGGTGATTCGGTCATTAGGCAGTCAAAGTCTCGAACAGACAGTCGTCCGGATCGCAGGCATGTTACCCCGCGCCACTCTTTTCGTGGCTTGCGCCACGGAAACGGGATTGCCGCCTGCTGGACTCGCTGTCCCGCCGGGACTGGGTTGGCCTTTCTCCCGCCTGCTGGCGCGCGAGGCACTTCATCCTCTCCGCGTCGTCATCCCCGCGAACGCGGGGACCCATGTTGATCTGGCTTTTCTGCTTTGCTCTAGATGCAGTTGCGGCTGTCGCCAGACCAGTCTGGCGACAGCCAAAGTCACGCTACTCATCGCGCTGCGTGCTGTTGACTTACATCCCGTTTCCGGGAGGCGAGTTGGCGCAGAAAAGGCCGGCCGGGTGGCCCGAATGGATTCGGGCCAGTTCGCTGTCAGCACAAGGATGTGCTGTCAGCGAACCCCGTAGCCAGCTCGCGTAGTCGTGCAGCTTCTTCGCACGACCGACCCGCCACGGGCGCATCGTTGGCCCTCGCTTCTCTGCGAGGAGAAAGGAGGGGCGGCGGGCGGCAGCCCGGCGAAACGCTTGACCAGATTAGCTACAGCCATCGAAAGAGCGCAGCGCGGAAGTCGCGACAGCCACCACGAAACTCCTGCGGCAACCTGGCGAAAAACCAGACCAGTTGGCGAGAGCCAATATCAGAGCGGCGAGGCAGCGCTGCAAAAAGTTTGGCCAGACTGGTCAAGACGGCCGTGGTCGTCCACCAAAGCTAATGCAGACGCGTCCTGATCGGTGTATACCGACCGCACGGCTTGCAACAGCAAGCCATCACCAAGGGGGTGGAACGACGGTTGGGAATTCCGGATTCGTACCGAGCCGACGTGCGTTGCTGCGGATGATCGGCTTGAGTGCTGGCAGCGCTGCGATGTATCAGGCAATGACGTCGCTGGGTTTCGCGCAAGGCTCAAGTTACTCAGGACCTTTGAAACTTTCAGGCGTGCCGAGTGGCGCGTCGGTGCTGATACTAGGCGCTGGCCTGGCCGGCATGACTGCTGCATACGAAATGCGCAACGCCGGCTACAAGGTCAAAGTGCTGGAGTACAACGCGCGCCCCGGCGGTCGTTGCTGGACGCTTCGCGGTGGCGATCACTACACCGAACTCGGCGGCGCCAAGCAGTCCTGCGAATTCGACAAGGGGCTTTACATCAATCCCGGCCCGTGGCGAATTCCTTTTCATCACCAGAACGTGTTGCACTACTGCCGGCAATTCGGTGTGGCGCTGGAGTCGTTCGTTGAAGTCAATTCGAACGCGTGGCTGCATAGCGCGACGGCATTCGACGGCAAGCCGCAGCGCTATGGTCGCTACCGCGCCGACTTTCACGGCATGGTCGCCGAGTTGCTCGCCAAGAGCGTCAACCAGAACGAGCTCGACAAGGCGTTGTCCGCGGAAGACCGCGAGAAGCTACTGGAATCCCTGCAAAGCTGGGGATTTCTGGACGGTGACTATAGGTACACGCGGGGTGAAGCCAGCAGCGCCAATCGTGGGTTCGACAAGGACCCCGGCGGTGGCCTCGGCGGCAAGCCGATTCCATCCACCCCAATCGCCTCCCGCGATGTCCTGCGGTCCGGCTTGTGGCAGAACCTTTTCGTCGATGAGCTTTACGAGTTCCAGACCACGCTGTTCCAGCCGGTTGGAGGCATGGACAACATCGCCAGCGCGTTCGCGCGCGAACTGCCCGGCGTCATCGAATACAACGGCAAGGTGACTGGCATCGAGCAGGACGAGCGTGGCGTCACCGCACGCTACGTTGATGCCAACAGCGCCGGCGAAACGCGCGAGGCACGTGCCGATTGGTGCCTGTGCACGATTCCACTGTCGATACTCAGCCAGATCCCGATGAATGTCGGCAGCGCGATGAGCGCGGCGATTTCCGCCGTGCCGTACGCGTCGTCGGTGAAAATTGGTTTGCAATTCAAGCGCCGCTTCTGGGAAGAAGACGAGCAGATTTACGGCGGAATCAGCCATACCGACCTGCCGATTTTCCAGATCAGCTATCCGTCATCCAACTTCCAGGCACGTGGGCCCGGCGTGTTGCTCGGCGCCTATAACTGGGGGCCGGACGCGATGCAATTCACCGCGATGAGCACCGAACAACGCATCCGCGAAGCGGTGCGCTTTGGCGCGATGATCCATCCGCAGTATCCGCAGGAATTCCAGAACGGAATGTCGGTCGCCTGGCATCGTGTGCCGTCGGCCATGGGCTGTTTTGGCGAGTGGAGCGAGTCGTCGCGCAATGCGCACTACGAAAACCTGTGCCAGATCGATGGCCGCATCGTCTTGGCTGGAGAACATGCGTCGTACCTGCCGGCTTGGCAGGAAGGAGCGATTTCGTCTGCGCTGGATGCGATCGGTCGGCTGCATCAACGCGCGGTTGCTGGAGGTGCGGCATGAAAGCGCTTCGGCACAAACAGTTCGTAGTCGCGGTACTAGTGTCAATTGCATCGGCTTGTGCCTGCGCTGTCGAATCAACAGTGATGTCGCGCGATGAACTATCGAAGGCAACCGGCGCGCAGATTTACGAGCACATCTGCCAGGGTTGCCACATGGCCGACGGCAAGGGCGCAACGGGTGCAGGCAGCTACCCTGCGCTGGCCGGCAATCCGAAACTCGCATCGGCGCAATTCGCTGCCGCCACCGTCCTGCATGGCCGCAGCGACATGCCGGCATTCGTCATGCGCCCGGACCTGCGTGGCTTCGAGGCTTGGGTGTATTTTGGTCTCGAAGATACCCAGATTGCCGACGTGGTCAACCACGTGCGCACCAATTTCGGCAACCACTACACTGACGCAATCAGCGCCGAACAAGTCCGTGCCTTGCACATCGAAAAAAAGGAATCGCCATGAATCGCACGCTGCAACTCAACGCATTGGTGTTCGCCATCGGACTCGCCAGTGCATCGTCCATCACAAGCGCCGCCGATGGCATCGTCCGCCATCCCATCCCCGGCAGCGATTTTCCGATCTCTGCAGCGGTTGAGATCCCCGCCGGCAAAAGCACCGTTTATTTAAGCGGTATGGTCCCACCCATCGCAGACAAGGACGCCCCAAAAGGCAGCGTCGCCAGCTACGGCAACACCGAAGTGCAAACCGTTGCGGTGCTGAAACGCATCCAGGAACAACTCGTGCGCCTCAAACTTGGCATGGGCGACGTCGTCAAGATGCAGGTGTACCTCGTTGGCGATCCCGACAACGACAACAAACTCGACTTTGCCGGCTTTATGAAGGGGTATACCAAATTTTTCGGTACGACCGAGCAACCGAAGTTGCCCGTTCGATCCGCATTCCAGATCGCGGCCTTGGCCGGACCTGGAATGCTTGTCGAGATTGAGGTAACTGCCGTCCGACCTTAGGCGCAGCTCGCGCTGCACTTTCGCGTTTCTTGCCGGCTGTCGCCGGGCGCTCTTGTTGATTGGCTGTCGCCAGACTGGTCGAGCGTTTCACCGGGCTGCCGCCCGGCGAGACGCTTGACCAGTTTGTCGATAGTCGGCTGGAGCGGAGCATGTCGCCGAAGGGCGCGACCGTTTTCGGCGATGAAACCCAAAAAACAAAAATCAAAATGGGCCCCTACTTTCGCGTACTGCTGTCCGGAATAATCTTGCTTCCCTGAGCGACACGTCGATACAGACTCAGCTCTTAGACCGCGCACCCAAATCAGCTCGCTTCCCCGGCGCAGGCCAGGGTCTAGTAGGCAATGGCTTTTGGCAGTCTTTTGGGGGGCTATCGAGACGGCAGCGCATTAGACCAGGATTGCCAACAGCATCTATCAACTGGACCCTGGCCTTCGCCGGGGAAACTGATGGTGGAAGGTGCAGCCCCTCAAAATTTGAGTCGCCCGTTCCCGACAATCTGCGTAGACCAATTGCTGCAACGAGTTGCATGTACGCGGTCTATTTATCCCGGACAGCAGTGCGCTTTCGCGGGGATGACGACGTGAGGGAGTCGCCCATGGGTCGGACCCCAACTTGCCCTCCGCCGGGACGAGGCAAACAAAAGAAAAGGCCCGTGGTTTTTCACGGGCCTCGGGGTGCAAATCACGTGATCGCGTCAGCGATCAAAACCAATCAAAGCAGTGGAACCATCATCAGCGCCACGATGTTGATGATCTTGATCAGCGGGTTCACGGCCGGGCCTGCTGTGTCCTTGTAGGGGTCGCCAACGGTGTCGCCGGTGACAGCTGCTTTGTGGGCTTCGCTGCCCTTGCCGCCGTGATGGCCGTCTTCGATGTACTTCTTGGCGTTGTCCCAAGCGCCGCCGCCGGTCGTCATCGAGATGGCGATGAACAGGCCGGTGACGATGGTGCCGATCAGCAGACCGCCGAGTGCCTTCGGTCCAAGGATGAAGCCCACCGCAATCGGCACGGCAACTGGCAGCAACGAGGGCACGATCATTTTCTGGATCGCAGCCTTGGTCAGCAGGTCGACGGCACGGGTGTAGTCCGGCTTGCCGGTGCCGTCCATGATGCCCTTGATCTCGCGGAACTGGCGGCGCACTTCTTCGACCACTGAGGCGGCTGCTTCGCCGACCGCAGACATCGCCATCGATGCGAACAGATACGGAATCAGGCCGCCGATCAGCAGGCCGATAATGACCAGGTGATCGGAAAGGTCGAACGTGTAGATAACGTCGGGATGCTCAGCCGCGAGCTTGTAGGTGTAGTCCGCGAACAGCACCAGCGCGGCGAGGCCGGCCGAACCGATGGCGTAGCCCTTGGTGACGGCCTTGGTGGTGTTGCCGACCGCGTCGAGCGGATCGGTAACGCCACGTACTTCGGCTGGAAGGTCGGCCATTTCGGCAATACCACCGGCGTTGTCGGTGATCGGGCCGTAGGCGTCGAGGGCGACGATCATGCCGGTCATCGACAGCATGGCGGTCGCAGCAATCGCGATGCCGTACAGGCCAGCCAGATTGTACGAACCCCAGATCGCGAGGCAGACCGACAACACCGGCAGCGCGGTCGACTGCATCGAGATGCCGAGGCCGGCGATCATGTTGGTGGCGTGGCCGGTTTCCGATGCCTTGGCGACGTGCTGCACCGGGCCGTATTCGGTCGCGGTGTAGTACTCGGTGATGACGACCATGGCGCCGGTCAGCAGCAAGCCGATCACGGCGCAGCCGAAGATGTTCCAGACGCCGTAGACGCTGCCCGCCATCAGGCTTTGTGTTACCGGGATAAAGGCGAGCAGGGCGAGTACGCCGGACACGATCACGCCCTTGTACAGCGCGTTCATTATCTTGCCGCCAGGGCTGACCTTGACGAAGAAGGTGCCGATGATCGAGGCGATGATCGAGACACCACCGAGCAGCATCGGATACAGAACGCCGTAGGGACCGGTCTGGTCGACCATGATAACGCCAAGCAGCATCGTCGCGATCAGGGTAACCGCGTAGGTCTCAAACAGGTCGGCAGCCATGCCAGCGCAATCGCCGACGTTGTCGCCCACGTTGTCGGCGATCACCGCCGGGTTGCGCGGGTCGTCTTCCGGAATGCCGGCTTCGACTTTTCCGACCAGATCCGCACCAACGTCGGCACCCTTTGTGAAGATGCCGCCACCGAGGCGCGCGAAGATCGATATCAGCGATGAGCCGAATGCAAATCCAATCAGCGCGTGCATGATTTCATTGGGCTGGTAGCCCAAACGCGCCATCACCACATAGCTGCCGGCGACGCCGAGCAGGCCCAGGCCCACCACCAACATGCCGGTGATCGCGCCGCCGCGAAATGCCACGTCGAGCGCAGCAGCAAGTCCGCTACGGGCTGCTTCGGCGGTGCGTACGTTGGCGCGCACCGACACGTTCATGCCGACGTAGCCGGCGAGCCCTGACAACACTGCGCCTAGCACGAATAGGCCGGCAGTCAGCCAGTCCAGCGCAAACCCGATCGCGATGAACAGGACGACGCCGACGATGGTGATGGTGCGGTACTGACGGTTGAGATAAGCGCTGGCACCTTGCTGGATCGCACCGGCGATCTCCTGCATGCGCGCGTTGCCGGCTGGTTTGGCAAGAATCCAGCGGATAGACCAGGCCCCGTAGACCAGCGCGAGCACCGCGCAGACCAACGAAATCAGGATGCCGTGCTGCTGCAAAATCTGCATCGGAAGCTCCCCTCTACTTTTGGATGATGAATTCTTGGGTGGACGTGCGTGCCGCAAGGCGGTCCCGGACGCGATTCGTCCCGGACGCGCTTTTGCGGCGGTCCCTGCACAGTCACCCGGTGGGTTTCGCGGCGCCGCCGGAGCTGGCCCGAAGGTTGTCGCGAGCATCAAGTATAGCCGCGACCGGCATCGGATAAGATCGGCGGCTCTTCCGAAGTGTGGAAAACGATGGCCGAGCGGGACCATATTCTCGGATTGACCGGGCTACGCGGCGTGGCGGCAGCATGGGTATTGTTGTTGCATTTGTGGCAATTCAGCGGTGGCGTGCGTAATCCGCTGTCGCTGGCGGGTTGGACGTTCGACCCGACCTGGTTCCTGTCCTGCGGCTACTTCGGCGTCGACCTGTTTTTCGTGTTGTCCGGCTTCCTGCTGTCGATGCCCTGGCATCGTGCCGCCGAGAACGGCACGCCGACGCCGTCGCTGATCCGTTTCTGGCACCACCGTGTCCGTCGCGTGCTTCCGGCTTACTGGCTGCAACTGCTGATCCTGATCGTTGCCTATGCGTGGCTGGGTCAGTTTGATCGCATCCAACCGACCAACATCGCGTCACACATGGGCCTGGTGCAGAACCTGTTCGGCGGCGGGCAGCTGCTCAACCCCGTGTATTGGTCGATGCCCATCGAGTGGAATTTCTACGTGGCGCTGCCGTTGCTCGCCTTTCTGATGTTTCGTGCACCTGCCTGGCTGGTCGCATTGTTCGCGCTGATCTGGTCGTTGACCTATCGACTGCTGGCCTATCTCGGCTGGTTCGACCCGACCATTGCGCAGTACATCGGTTATCCCAGCATCCACCAGTTGCCTGCACGACTCGACCAGTTCGTGTACGGCATGTTCGCGGCGTGGATCCTCATACGACGACCGCATTGGGTTCGCCAACCGGGCTTGTGGCTGGCGGCAGGACTGGTTGCAATTTTCGCCATGGTGATCGGTGCCGGTCCGCGCGATGACTTCCTGATCCGGTTCGACGCGCCGTGGCTGTTCTTTCACCACAGCCTGCTTGCCGCCGCTTTCGCCGTGCTGATACTCGGCGTTGCCGCAGGATCGCAACTTGGACGACGCCTGTTTGCTGGCCGTGTCGTGGTCTGGTTTGGACTGATCAGCTACAGCCTCTACCTGTGGCACTACCCGCTATTGCAGGTGTGGCAATACCTGGCTGGTGCGGGCTGGTTTGGTGGGTGGCCACTGGCGGCTTTGCTCTGCATGGCGACGCCTGTTCTGCTGCTGGTTTCGTGGCTGTCGTATCGTTATGTCGAGCGGCCGTTTTTGATGATGAAGTAAGCATCGCTACTGTCGTCGATCACGTAAGTTGGCAACTTTTTTCGAGGTTTGTTTTGTGCAGACGCACGTCGGCACATAACCTGTTCGCGTCATTTGGCAATGGCGCTCCGGCCTCTCTCCTGCAGCACGCTTCGGGTGTAAGCTCTCGGAGAGATGTCGGAATGGGTCGTAGGCTGACTCCGCCATGGCGGGTCATTTAGGGGTTTGGGCACGTTGGTGCTTTGTACCTGGGATAACAACCATGACGCCGCAATCGCGCAGTTCCGGTTTTAGCCGCACCATGGGGCGCTGTTTTTTGTTGCTGCTCATTCTTGGCGTGACTTTGTCACCGGCCATCGGCGTCGCGCAGAGCGCCAATGACGGATTCGATTCGAACGCGAACGGCACGGTCCAGACTTTGGCAGTCCAGCCTGACGGAAAACTCATCGTTGGCGGCGATTTCTCAACGATCGCCGGAACTACCCGCTTCCGTCTGACGCGGCTCAACGTTGATGGCGCTGTCGATGCCGGCTTTGCCGCTACCAGTGTGGACAATTCGGTTTCCGCCATTGCCGTGCAAAGCGACGGCCGGATCGTCATCGGCGGCAGCTTTTCCTTCGTCGGAGCCGTCGCACGCAATGGCATAGCGCGGCTGAATGCCGACGGCTCAGTGGACCTGGCGTTCAACCCGACCGCGAACGCTATTGTCCGAACGCTTGCTCTGCAGCCCGATGGCAAGTTGGTGGCGGGCGGCGATTTCACGATGATCGGCGGTCAATCGCGCAATCGCATTGCGCGACTGAATGCCAATGGCACTGCGGATGCCGCGTTCAACCCGAATTCGAGCGGTGGCGTCAACGCTTTGGCGCTACAACCCGATGGCAAGGTGCTGCTGAGTGGCGGTTTCGCCATGATGGGCGGTCAACCGCGCAGCAACATTGCACGGCTGAATACGGATGGCACGCTGGACGTCGCGTTCAACCCGAATGCCAACGGTGGCGTCTTCGCCCTTGCGCTACAGCCTGACGGCAAGCTGGTTATGGGTGGCGGTTTCAGCATGATTGGCTGAGTGCTGACGGCAGCGTCGACACCGCGTTCAATTCGAATGCGAACAGCACCGTCTTCGCCCTTGCGCTGCAGCCCGACGGTAAGCTGGTAATGGGCGGTGGATTCATCATGGTCGGCGGCCAGACACGCAATCGGATCGCGAGGCTGCCATCCGACGGCACGCTGGACACCGCGCTTAACCCGGATGCCAACTTCGACGTCCTTGCACTGTCGGTGCAACCCGATGGCAAGCTCGTGGCGGGCGGAAGTTTCGGTATGGTCAGCGGACAGTCGCGCAATGCCATCGCACGGCTGAATGCGGATGGCTCGCTGGATACCACCTTCAATCCGAATGCGAACAACGCCGTGCGAGCGCTGGTAGTGCAGCCCGATGGCAAATTGGTATTGGCTGGCAGT
>JAYUYW010000282.1:0-3997 GCA_043752325.1 Rhodanobacteraceae bacterium
CCGTAAAAACTCGATTCGACGCTGATTATTGCAGGACTCCGCTCAGTGGCGAAGCGCAGCCTAGGCAGCGATGATGACCGTAAGATTTCCGGTAGCCAACACGCTACCCGGCGGTTAATCGTACGTAGGCGACAACGCCATCGAGGAACATCTGCACGGATAGCGCCACCAGCAACATGCCCATCAGGCGCTCTATCGCAATCAACACACCCTGGCCGAGCCAACGATAGATGTAGGTGGCCGACAGCAGGATCACCGCCGTGCCGAGCCACGCACCGAACAAGGCAATGCTCCAGTCTACGGTGCGGCCGGGATTGCTGTTGGCCAGCAGCATCACCGCTGCCATTGCCGACGGGCCAGCTACGCCGGGTATCGCCATCGGTACGATGAAGGGTTCGCCGGTCTGGTCGCCGCCGAAAATTCCACCGCTCGGTGGCGGAAAGATCATGCGAATGCCGATCAGGAACAACACGATGCCCCCGGCGATGCCGACCGACTCCTGCTTAAGTTGCAGCCCGGCCAGTATGTAGCGACCGCCGAACAGGAACAGGAACAGCACGAACAGCGCAATCAGCAACTCGCGCACCACCACAATGCGGTGGCGCTCGGGCGCAACACCCTTCAGCAGGCTCAGGAAGAACGGCACATTGCCGAGCGGATCCATGATCAGGAACAGCAGGATGCCTGCTGACAAGGTGCTCATTGCGGCTTCCATCGACCTTCCCCCACTTCAATAAATACAACGGCGATCAGTACGCCTGCAACTGTCGAGCTTACCCCTGTAGTTCTACCGATCGGAGGTCGAGCACCTGGCCGCGGTATCCCTCTGCCGCATCGGTGAGCAGGAAAGCGGCAGCCTCGCCAGTCGCATCAGGTAAGGGCAACTGCATGGTGTCTTCGCCAAACCACGCCATGCGGCGAAGTTGGGTACGCATGGGTGCGGGCAGCAGTCCGTGCATTCGCACGCTGCTAGTTTCGGCTTCCAGGTGCGCAATCGCGACCATCGCAGCAAGCGCCGACTTGGCGACGCCGTAGCTACCCCAGAACGCGTGCTGCATCCGACCTGGATCATCGAACACGTGGACGATGGCTGCCTTCGGTGACTGCTTGAGCAGCGGCGTACAGGAACGTTGCAAAAGAAATGGCGCGGTCAGCACAACCTGCTGGATGCGTCGCCACTCGTCGGTTTTTTGCTGGTCTAACGGCTTCAGACCTTCGAACGCAGCGGCCGCATGAATGACGCCATCGAGCCTGCCGAACTCGCGCTCGATGCCGTCGGCCAATGCATCGAAATCTTCTGGCGTGGCAACGGCGAGGTCCATCGGAAAAATCGCCGGCTGCGGCCAGCCCTGCACAACGATCTCGTCGTAGATCGGCTCCAGCGCCGCTGCTTTTCGACCCAGCAAGACCACGCTGGCACCGGCCTTCGCGGCAGCCAGCGAAGCCGCGCGACCCAACCCACCGTACGCGCCGGTCACCAGCACCGCGCGGCCAGAGAGCGCCTGCTCCGCGGCCGCCAGTGCGTGGTCAGCACGCAAAAGCGGCAATGAAAAGTTCACGCCTCGTTTGCGTCCTTGACCATCCGACCGAGTTCGTTCGATTCGTAGAGTTCCAGTGCAATGTCGCAACCGCCAATCAGTTCGCCCTGGATGAAAAGCTGCGGGAATGTCGGCCAATTCGAGTAACGTGGGAGGTTGGCGCGGACTTCCGGATCCTCCAGCACATTGATCGAATGGAAGCTTGCGTCCACGGCTTTAAGCGCCTGCACCGTGCGACTGGAAAAGCCGCACATCGGAAATTGCGGGGTACCCTTCATGAAGAGGACGATAGGATGTCCCGCGACGATGGTTTGAATGCGTTCGTTGATGTCCATGTTCACCTTGTTTGTTGACCGCTGTAACCTGTTTGTGACAACAGTTTGGCGTAGCCACGCAGGGTGGGGATGATACGCCTCCCGTTCAAGACCATTGCGTTGCAGTTTTGGCTGCTACATCCCAATATTCTTACCCACTCATCGGTCAGGAGACTTCCATGGCAATTGAACTTCCCCCCCTTCCCTACGCGCGCGACGCGCTTGCGCCGGCCATCTCGGCAGAAACGCTGGACTATCATCACGGCAAGCATCACCAAGCCTACGTAACAAACCTCAACAAACAAATCGAGGGTACGGAATTTGAAAAGATGGACCTTGAATCCATCATCAAGAAAGCATCGGGCGGCATGTTCAACAACGCCGCGCAGGTTTGGAACCACACTTTCTACTGGAACTGTATGTCACCCGACGGCGGTGGTGAGCCAACCGGCAAACTTGCCGACCTGATCAACCAGGCTTTCGGAGATTTCAGCACCTTCAAGGACGAGTTCACCAAAGTCGCGACCGGCACATTCGGCTCGGGCTGGGGCTGGTTGGTGCAGCGTGCCGATGGCAGCCTCGCACTGGTGAGCACGTCCAACGCGGCCACTCCCATCACCGGCGATGACACGCCGCTGTTGACCTGCGATGTATGGGAGCACGCCTACTACATCGACTATCGTAACGCTCGTCCAAAGTATGTGGAGGCATTCTGGCAGCTGGTGAACTGGGAGTTCGTAGCCCTCCAATTGCGCTGACGCGATCCCTTTCAGCGCCCTTGAGGGCAACAAAAAGGCCGCATCAAGCGGCCTTTTTGTTTGTCTAGTCCTTCTTCGAGTCAGCTGTCGAAAACTTCTTGCATCGATGGTTTAACCGAATCACTGCGCAGGCGAGCCACCATCGCGCCCAATGCTCGGTCAAATAATGGCGCTTGCTCCAGAAGAATGGTGCGCCCTTCACGGAGCTCACGCGCGAGTTCCTCGACAGCGCGCTCGCAAACCTTCAAGCCGCGCCGATTGACGAACAGGAAGTTCGATGTGAACGGGCTGATCCACGAAAGCTTGGCGCGTTCGAAATCATCTTCTGGAAGCTTGAATTCGAACCAGGCACCCGACCTGAATCCCCGTGCCTGGATCAGGAATGGATCGTCCTCAGCCATGGCCGGTGCAACTGCCTTCGCCGCAGTATGACATTCGACTGAAAGAATGGCTTCCTCGACCGGGCTGGGCAATGGGGCCTCGACTGATGCATCGCCACGAACGCCAAGGTTTCCCATCGTCTCGCGAGCGCTTTTAATGACGACTTCTCGAACACTTCGTCGTGCGACCGGGATCCCAGCCAGGGCTGCCTGGTAGAAACTCGACAAATCGTCAAGAGTACGGTGGACGTCGTCATCGTGGCTGGCAATCGTACTCAAGCCATGGCGTAGTGCTGTTTCAAGCTGCGGCAGCAGTCGCTGCAAACGCTCGCCGTCGCGTGGCGTTTTCTTCGGCAGTGTGCTCCATACCAACTCGTCGGCGAAGCGAAGACCATTTCGCCACTCCGATGAGTCTTCGCCGTTGCGAAGCAAGGTTAGCACCAGATAATTCGCCCAAGACCGCGACAGGATTTCGAGGACGATTGGCGGCAACTGGCGGCCATCGATCCGCTTCAACATTTCGTCGGCAGCAAGCCGGCGCGCCGCGCTCAATTTCTCTTTGCCCCGCGCGGTTTCTGCCGCTCGCTGCTCTGCGACATCCGAGCGCTTGCGATTCAAATTCATGAAGTGCTCAAAATCCGCGCGTTCGCTCTCGAAGATTTCCAGATCGTCGACGAACTCCGTGAGGATGCGTTCGACAACCGTGCTCGCCTTGTCGAGTACGCGGTTGCCCGGATCGGATTCCTCCGACCACGACAATCCGGCACGCGCCAGCGTGTCGAGCAGTCGGCGCGCGGGATGTGCCGCCTGAGCGAACAGATGTTTGTCCAGAACCGCGACTTTCAGATAAGGAATTTGCAGCCGCCCTAGAATCGCCTGGAACTGCGACGGCAGGTTGCGATCACTCAGGATGAACTCGAACAGCATGCCGACGAGGTCAATCGTGTCTTCATCGGCCGATGAAACCGCACGAGGCCGTGCATCGCCGCCACGCTGGCTCGATATCT
>JAYUYW010000283.1:0-3996 GCA_043752325.1 Rhodanobacteraceae bacterium
GGCCGCGAGCACGAACAATCCGAAGCTGATGATGCGACGTGGAGTCGGTGCGATTGCATCGACCAGCAGCGCCAACAACAGGGTCAGCGCGACGCAGCCGGTGTAGTACAAGCGCGCCTGCATTCCCAACTCGACTGCCGAAATGTCGGCGCTGGCGGAAACGCTGTTCAAGACGGCGATAGGTGCCTGCAACACGCTGGGCAAGAACAGCAACGCGGTGGCAGCAAGCAGGATGGGACGACGTAGTCCGTTCGCCTGTTCGTTGCGATCCGATCGAGTAGCACTGACGACCATTGCAAGCACCGCCAAGAGCGAAGCGAAAACCACGATCCACGTCGGCAATCCCGCCGTCAGATAGCCGCCGAGTTGTCGCCACCACAACGCGATTCCGCGCGCCAGCATCTCGATGGGTGAGGCTGCCGCGGTAATCGCATTGCCTCCCGAACCCAATAAGGCATGGCGCCAGAGCACATAGCCGATCCCAACGACTCCGATCCCTACCATGGCCACCAACGCGCGCTGCCAGTCGATGCGACGCGACAGCCCGGCGTCTCCGATCAGCAGGGCAGCGCCAACGACTGCAATCACGCCGGACTCCTTGGACAGCAAGGCCGTCAGCATCGTCACGAGCGAGACCGCCAAATACAACGAATGCTTTGACGCGATCCAGTCGCACAGCGCGCGCAGGGTTACCATCGTGAACAACATGGCGAGCAGGTCGAAGCGATTCGACCAGGACATGACCGTAACCAGCACCACGGGCAACAGCGCGAACACGAGGCAGCAAGCGAGTGCCGTAGTCCGCCTGACCGCCACACGCATCAGTAGATACAGCGACAGCACGACGACGCCATGCAGAACAAGATCGGCAATCGTGTTCGCCACATAGTCGTGGCCAAAAACCCGTTCGCTAAGCCACAACGAAGCAAATCCCAGCGGCCGGAAGATCGAACCCGGGACCGGGAAGTGGTCGTGAGTGAACAGCGGCCATGGCGTCCCCAACAGTCGCACGTACGCGAGTTGGGTCAGGTCATCGCGCACCCAGAAGCCGTGGATGGCAGGCAAGCCGACCAGCAAAATCGCGCCGACGATCAGCAAGGCGATCAACAATGCGCAGAGCCAGCGATCGGGCACGCCAGTCGGTGACAACGAAAGCATTCCGGTCAGATCAACTTGATCTCGCGCAAACGCTCAAGCAGGTATGCGTGCGCCGTGATCGACTGCGGATAGCGCGACGGATTGTCCGCACTGATGCAGGAATCAAGCACGGTCAACGAGATATCGGGATTGGGATGCAGGAAGAACGGCACCGAATAGCGCGGCTTGCGCGCGTTGTCATTCTGCGGATTGATGACCCGGTGCGAAGTCGATGGATAGGTGTGATTGGTCAAGCGCTGCAACATGTCGCCAATGTTGACGACGATGGCATCGTCGGCGGTGGTGATCGGCAGCCATTCGCCTTCGCGCGTTTTCACCTGCAAACCTTCAGCACTCGCACCGACCAGCAGGGTGATCAGGTTGATGTCCTCATGCGCGCCGGCACGCACGTTCGGAATGTCGTCCTGGGTGATCGGCGGATAGTGCAGCGGACGCAGGATGGAATTGCCGACGTCGGTCTTGTCGGCGAAAAAATCTTCAGGCAGGTTTATGTGCAACGCGAGCGCGCTTAGAACACGACTGCCAAGCTGGTCCAGCGCTTCATACAGCGCATAGCCAGCCGGCTGGAAGTCCGGCACTTCGACGGGCCAGATGTTCGCCGCCATCATGTCGGCAAAGCGCGAATCGCGCGGGATCTCGCGACCGATGTGATAGAACTCCTTGAGGTCGGCGTGCTTGGCATCCTTCGCTGTTTCGACGCCGAACGCGGTATAGCCGCGCGCACCACCGCCGCCCGCGAGGTGATAGTTGCGTTTGGTTTCAACCGGCAACGCGAAGAACTGGCGGAATGCCTCGTAAGCGCGTCGCACCAGATCGCCGTCGATGCCGTGGCCACTTATGCAGCAAAAGCCAAACTCGCGATAGGCGGCACCGAGTTCGGCGATGAAAGCGGTGCGATCGCTGCCAAAACAGCGGATGTCGAGAGTGGGAACGTGCTTGCTCATGGCCGGGCTCGATTCAAGGATTCAAATTTGCAGCGGCCGAACGCACGGCGTCGGCCAGTTCGCCGACCAGCTGCGCAACCACATCCGCATTTTCATGCTCAACGGTGACCCGCACCAGCGGCTCGGTGCCGGATGCTCGCAATACCACGCGACCGCTGTCATCCATGCTGGCCCGCACCTTGGCCAGCACGGCCTGCACGTTGGCATCTGCCACTAGCGCGGTACCGCCAGCAACGCGGATATTGGTGGTGGTCTGCGGGACGATGCGCAGGTCGGCAACGGCGTCAGCCAGCGAACATTCGCGACGAAGGATCACCTCGAGAACCTGCAGGGCACTGACGATTGCGTCGCCACTGGTGACCCGATCCAGGCACAGCACGTGGCCGGACGTTTCGCCGCCCAGAACGCCGCCATGTTCGCGCAGCGCCTGCATGACGTATCTGTCGCCCACGCCGACACGCATGAACGTAACGCCGATGGCGGCCATTGATTGTTCCAGGCCGAAGTTGCTCATCAGGGTGCCGATCACCGGACCATGCAAGCGTCCGGTCTGCTGCCAGTCGCGGGCGAGAATATGCAGAATGTGATCGCCGTCGATGATGCGCCCCGACGAATCCACCAGATGCAGCCGATCGCCATCGCCGTCGAACGCGATGCCGAGATCGGCTTTCTCGGTGAGCACGGCCTCAACCAACGCCTGCGGATGGGTCGCCCCACAATCGCGATTGATGTTGAGGCCATCGGGTTTCGTGCCGATACTGACCACGTTCGCGCCAAGTTCGGCGAACAGCACCGGTGCGATGTGGTAGGTCGCTCCGTGAGCGCAATCGACCACAATCTTCAGCCCGTGCAGGTGGAAGCCGCGCGACACGGTGGATTTGCAGAATTCGAGGTAACGCGCCGATGCGTCGTCGATGCGTACGGCCTTGCCGATTTTTTCCGAGCCGACGGTGACGAACGGCGCGTCGAGCTCGCGCTCGATGGCCAGCTCCACCGCGTCGTCCAGCTTTTCGCCGGCGTCGTTGAAAAATTTCACGCCGTTGTCTTCGTATTGGTTATGAGAAGCGCTGATGACGATGCCGGCATCGGCGCGCATCGAGCGGATCAGGTAGGCGACGGCCGGTGTCGGCATCGGGCCGAGCAATCGCACATCGGCGCCAGCCGCGAGCAAACCTGCTTCGAGGGCCGACTCGAACATGTAGCCCGAAACGCGTGTGTCCTTGCCGATCAATACGATCGGCTTGGGGCGACTCTCTAACAGCACGACACCGGCGGCACGGCCCAGTCGCAACATGAAATCGGCCGTAATCGGTCCTTCACCGACACGGCCACGAATGCCATCGGTACCGAAATATTTGCGTGGCCGATCAGTCATCGTGGGTCCTATTTCTAGACGGTCCTCGCGACCGCCACGAGAAGTCTACACACGCGGTGGCGATAGCGCGGCCATCGCTCTCGGCCTGCAAAATGCAAACGCCCCGCGATGCGGGGCGTTTGTCGTGACGGCCAACGAGTGACTCAGTCCCCCATCTGCTTCTGGCGATGCTCCCAACGTTCCTGTGCATCCAGGCTCAAGGTCGCGATGGGACGTGCGTCGAGCCGATCCAGGCCGATCTCTTCCTCGGTTTCCTCGCAATAGCCATAGTGGCCTTCCTCGATGCGCTTGAGCGCCTTGTCGATTTTGGAAATCAACTTGCGGTAGCGATCGCGCGTGCGCAATTCCAGGGAGTTCTCCGTCTCGCGGGTGGCGCGTTCGGCTTCGTCGCCGACGTCGCGTACCTCGTCGCGCAGGTTCTCGATGGTCTGCTTGGATTCTTCGACCAGGTCAGCGCGCCAGGTGCGCAATTTGGTGCGAAAGTACTCAAGGTGCTGCGGGTTCATGTACTCCTCTTTG
>JAYUYW010000284.1:0-3993 GCA_043752325.1 Rhodanobacteraceae bacterium
CGCCTGCTTGCCTTGCTCGAACGCGAGGAACTCACCGTCGCGGAGTTGGCGGCGATTACGCATCTCGCCCAGCCGCGCGTATCGACTCATCTGGCCAAATTGAAGGAAGCCGATCTGGTTCGCGACCGTCGCGCCGGTGTTTCCGCGTACTACCGTTTCAATGGCGAGCTGCATGCAAAGGAGGAAACCATCCTGCGCACCTTGCGCGAGCAGATGGATGACGGGCTGCTGCGCGACGACGAACAGCGGCTGCCGGGAACCCTCTCGCAACGTGCAAGCGTCGCGGGTTGGGCCGATACCGTTGCCGGCGACATGGAACGCCACTACTCGCCCGGTCGCACGTGGGAAACACTGGCGCGCGGCATGTTGCAACTGGTCGAAACCGGCGACGTGCTGGATATCGCATCAGGCGATGGTGTGCTCGCCGAGTTGCTCGCGCCACGCGCACGCTCGATCCTGTGCGTGGACGCCAGCGAGCGCGTCGTCGCTGCGGCCGAAGAGCGATTGAAACCGTTCGCGAATGTTCAAGTGCAGGTCGGTGACATGCACGCGCTCGATCTCGGCAAGCGCCGCTTTGACCTTGTCTTGCTGATGCACGCATTGGCTTACAGCGACCGCCCCGAGCAGGTCATTGCCGAAGCCGCGAAAGTTCTCAAATCCGGTGGGCGCTTGCTGGCAACCACGCTCTCCCAACACGCACACACGACGGCGGTCGCCCCGTTCGATCATCGCAACCTCGGCTCGAAGCCAGAGCAGCTGCGCAAATTCGCGACTCGCGCCGGTCTCGACGTGATCACCTGCGAACGCATCACCCGCGAGCGCCGTCCACCGCATTTCGAAGTTGTTTCGTTGCTGGCGAAGAAGCCATGAACACCCTTCCATGGCTGCACCAGGATCGCGTCGCTAAGCTCGAAGCCGCACTTGCAGAACGCATCCTCATCATCGATGGTGCAATGGGCACCATGATCCAGCAGCACCGGCTTGATGAGCCCGACTATCGCGGCGAGCGTTTCGTTGATGGCCACGACAGCCAGCACGCGCACGGCGATGGATGCGGTCACGATCTCAAGGGCAACAACGACCTGCTCACGCTAACCCGGCCGGACATCATCAGCGCTGTCCATGATGCCTACCTTGAAGCAGGTGCGGACCTCGTCGAAACCAACACCTTCAACGCGACGGCGATCAGCCAAGCCGACTATCACCTGCAACATGTGGTCTACGAACTCAATCGCGAAGGCGCACGCCTCGCCCGCACCAGTTGCGACGTGATGACGGCGAAAACACCAGATCAGCCACGCTTCGTGATTGGCGTGCTTGGGCCAACCAGTCGTACCGCATCGATCAGCCCGGACGTCAACGATCCAGGTTTTCGCAACACCAATTTCGACGAACTTCGCGAGACTTATCGCGAAGCAACGCGCGGCCTGATCGATGGCGGCGCCGATACGATCATGGTTGAAACGATCTTCGATACGCTCAACGCAAAGGCTGCGCTGTTTGCCATCGAGGAAGTGTTTGACGAGTTGGGAGCTCGCCTGCCGATCATGATTTCCGGAACGATTACTGATCGCTCCGGTCGCACGCTCTCCGGGCAGACCGCCGAAGCGTTCTACGCATCAATGCAGCATAGCCGGCCTTTGTCGATCGGTCTCAACTGCGCGCTCGGTGCCAGCGACATGCGCGAGCACGTACAAACGCTCGCGCAGGTTTCGACCAGTTACGTAACGGCGCATCCGAACGCCGGCTTGCCGAACGCCTTCGGTGAGTACGACGAAACGCCGGACGAAATGGCCGAAACGCTGCGAGAGTTTGCGCAATCCGGGTTGCTCAATCTGGTCGGTGGCTGTTGCGGCACCACGCCTGCGCATATCGCTGCGATCGCCGCCGCCGTGCGCGATTGCGCGCCACGCAAGCTGCCTTCGATAATGGCCATCGCCGCATGAGCGAGCGCATCACCCGGCTGTCCGGGCTGGAACCGCTGTTGCTGACACCCGACCTGTTGTTCGTCAATGTCGGTGAGCGCACCAACGTCACTGGCAGCGCGCAGTTCCGCAAGCTGATCAAGGAAGACCGATACGAGGAAGCCGTCGTGGTCGCGCGCCAGCAGGTGGAAAGCGGTGCACAGATTCTCGACGTGAACATGGATGAGGGACTGATCGATTCGGAAGCCGCGATGGTGCGCTTTCTCAATCTCATCATGTCCGAGCCCGACATCGCACGTATTCCAGTGATGGTCGATTCGTCGAAATGGAGCGTGATCGAAGCGGGGCTGAAGTGCCTGCAAGGCAAGAGCATCGTCAACTCGATTTCGCTAAAGGAGGGCGAAGCCGCATTTCTCGAACAGGCGCGCAAGGTGCTGCGATATGGCGCTGCTGCCGTGGTGATGGCGTTCGATGAGGACGGTCAGGCCGATACCGCCGAACGCAAGGTGTCGATCTGCACGCGCGCCTATCGCATTCTCATCGATAAGGTCGGCTTTCCGCCGGAAGACATCATCTTCGACCCGAATGTCTTCGCCATCGCGACAGGCATCGAGGAACACGATAACTACGCCGTCGATTTTATCGAGGCGACGCGGATCATCCGACGCACGCTGCCGCATTGCCATGTCTCTGGCGGGGTATCCAACGTGTCGTTCTCGTTCCGTGGCAATGAAACGGTGCGCCAGGCGATCCACGCAGTGTTCCTTTACCACGCCATCGGCGCCGGCATGGACATGGGCATCGTCAACGCTGGCGCTTTGCCGATCGTCGACGATCTTGACCCGGAACTACGCGAACGCGTCGAAGACATCGTGCTCAATCGACGCAGCGATGGCACCGAGCGCTTGCTGGAAATCGCCGAGCGCTATCGCGCGAAAAAAGGCGAAGTCGTGGTCGAAAACCTGGCCTGGCGCTCATTACCGGTCAAGGAGCGGCTCTCACACGCACTCGTGCACGGCATAGACGCACATGCCGAAGCCGATGCGGAGGAAGCTCGCCAACTGTCTTCGCGTCCGCTCGATGTCATCGAAGGTCCGTTGATGGACGGTATGAACATCGTCGGTGACTTGTTTGGTGCGGGAAAGATGTTCCTTCCGCAAGTGGTCAAGTCCGCACGCGTTATGAAGAAAGCGGTGGCGTGGTTGTTGCCGTACATCGAAGCCGAAAAACTGCGCACCGGCGATGCCGGCATATCGAACGGAAAGATTGTCATTGCGACGGTCAAGGGCGATGTTCACGACATCGGCAAGAACATCGTGGGTGTAGTCCTGCGTTGCAACAACTTCGACGTGGTCGATCTTGGCGTGATGGTATCGGCGCAGAAGATTCTCGACGCCGCACGCGCCGAGAACGCCGACATGATCGGTCTTTCTGGCCTGATCACCCCGTCGCTGGAAGAGATGGCCCACGTCGCCCGCGAGATGGAGCGCCAGGGTTTCGAACTTCCCTTGCTGATCGGCGGCGCGACCACATCACGCGCCCACACCGCGCTGAAAATCGAACCGCACTACAAATCGCCCACGGTGTGGGTGAAAGATGCATCGCGCGCCGTTGGTGTGGCGCAGATGCTTATTTCGAAAGAATTGGTCGTCGATTATCTAAAGAAACTTCGCGTGGAGTACGCGGAGATTCGCGAACGCCACAAGGATCGGGGCAACGCCAAGCGTCTGGTCACTTTAGCCAAGGCGCGTGGCCAAGCGTTCGTGCCGGACTACGCCGACTACACGCCCGTGGCGCCTAAGCAGCCCGGAATTCATGTATTCAACGACTACCCCTTGCAGCGATTGGTCGACTGCATCGACTGGACGCCGTTCTTCAACGCCTGGGAATTGGCAGGGCGCTATCCGGCGATCCTCGAAGACGCGGTGGTCGGTACGCAGGCCGGCGAGCTTTTCGCCGATGCGCAGGCGATGCTCAAGCAAATTGTCGACGAACGTTGGCTGAGCGCGCGCGGCGTTATCGGACTGTGGCCTGCGCATCGAGTTGGCGATAACGTGATCGTGGACGC
>JAYUYW010000285.1:0-9911 GCA_043752325.1 Rhodanobacteraceae bacterium
CTGGTTTTGCCTGCCCCGGATGGCGCCGCGATGATGAAGAGCGTTCCCGACACTGCCTACTCCAGGTTCTGCACTTGTTCGCGCATCTGCTCGATCAGCACTTTCAGTTCGACGGCGGCCTGGGTGGTGCGCGAGTCGATGGATTTGGAGCCTAAAGTATTCGATTCGCGATTGAACTCCTGCATGAGGAAATCCAGACGTCGGCCAACAGCCTCCTTCAGTCCAAGGATGCGATGCGCCTCGGCGATGTGTGCGGTAAGTCGATCCAGTTCCTCATCGACATCAATGCGTTGCGATTGCAGGACGACTTCCTGTTCCAGTCGGCCGGGATCGAGCGGTTGCTTCAAATCAGCCAACCGCGTGTCCATGCGCTCGCGCAAGGCTGTGCGGATTTCCGGCAACCAACCGCGCACGCTGACGCAGATCGCAGCGATGCCGTCCAGCCGTTCGCGAAGGAAGCCGGCCAGCTTTTCGCCTTCGCGCTCGCGCGCGGCGACCATGTCCACGATGCCTTCATCGACCACCGCCAGTGCAGCATCACGCAGCGCGTCCTGATCGATCTCGTCCTGCACGATCACGCCGGGAACCAGCAGCAGCGAGGTGAAATCAACGCGCATCGACGGAAATTTCGCAGCCAGTCGCGTCGCCGCATCGGCGAGCCGATCGACCGCCGCATCGTCGAGCACCATCGCCGTGCTACCGCTGGCCGGCTTGTAGCGCAGGCCCAGGTCCACCTTGCCGCGGCTGATTTTCGCGGCGACGCGTTCACGTATGGCCGGCTCCAGCGCGCGCAGCTCTTCGGGAAGGCGCAGGCCGAGTTCGAGGTAGCGGTGGTTGACCGAACGCAGCTCAATGGCCAGCGTTCCAAACTCTGCCTCGCGTTCGGCGCTGGCGAAAGCCGTCATGCTGCGGATCATGCGGGGCACCGTTGCGAAAAAGGGTTGCGATGGTACCGCAGTTGGCCGTGGACAGCGGGCGTTCGAAAACGGACAGTGGACGCTGAAAAAGCGGACGTTCGGTGCTGTACACCTCGTGCAAGCGCTTGATTTGAAAGACCGTCACCACTTGGCACGGCACTTGCCATCATCACCGCATGGATATCGCACGCCCCGATCTCAAGAAGAAAAAACGCCACCGCCAACTCGTTGCTGGTGCGGTTGCCGTGGTTCTCGTCATCGCCGCCGTCATCGGCTTTTCGATGCTGGGGCCGGCCCTGCCCGGTGTCGATCGCAGCAGCGTTCTGCTCGGTACGGTCAAGCGCGGTGAACTGTTGCGCGAAGTCCGCGGGCCCGGAACGCTGGTGCCGAAGGAAATTCGCTGGATATCTGCCGAAACCTCGGCACGAGTTGAACGCATCCTGGTCAAGCCCGGAGCCGCCGTCGAAGTGGACACGGTGATCCTGGAACTCGGCAATCCGGAAGTCGACGACCAACTGCTCGCCGCGAAATCGGCGCTGACGGCTTCCCAGTCCGACCTTGCCGCCAAGCGCACCGACCTGCAATCGCGGTTGCTCGACCAGCAGTCGGGGCTGGCCCAGGCCAGCACCGATTACGAAACCGCGCGCATGCAGGCCGAATCGGAAAAGAGCGTCGCCGAGAAAGGCATCATCCCGGCCGTGCAATACAAGAAAAGTCTCGTCGTGCTCGACCAGCTCAAGTATCGGGTCAGCATCGAGGAGCAGCGCGTTGCCGAGTTCAAGCGAAACATAAGCGCACAAGTCGCCGCCGAGCAGGCGCGCCTGGACCAGTTGGTCAACACGCTCGATCTGCGCCAGCGTCAGGCCGATGCGTTGAAAGTGCGCGCCGGCATCGCCGGCATCCTGCAACAGGTTCCTGTCGAGGAAGGCCAACAAGTGGCAGCCGGCGGCAATCTTGCCCGCGTTGCCAAGCCCGGCGATTTGATTGCTGAACTTCGCATCGCCGAAACCCAGGCAAAAGATGTCGCGCTGGGACAGCCGGTGAAGATCGATACCCGCAACGGCATCGTTGAAGGCAAGGTGTTGCGCGTCGACCCAGCGGTACAGAACGGCACCGTACAGGTCGATGTCGATCTGGTCGGCAAGCTGCCATCCGGCGCGCGGCCTGATCTTTCGGTCGACGGCACCATCGAGATCGAACGCCTCGCCGACGTGCTCTACATGGGCCGGCCTGCGTTTGGTCAACCCGATTCCGAGCAGCGCTTGTTCCGAGTCGATCCGGCCAGCGACATCGCCACTCGCGTGCCGGTGCAACTGGGTCGCAGCTCGGTGAATCTTATTGAAGTGCGCGCGGGATTCAACGTCGGCGACAACGTGATCCTGTCCGACACCAGCGCGCTGGATCAGTACGACCGCATCAGGCTGAAATAGGCACTCGTGAAAAAAGATAGCGCCGAAGCAAGTGTCACATCACTCCTTTCTCATTGGGCAACGCCATGAACACACCCGACAACTCGCCGCTGATCCGCATGGACAACATCACCAAGATTTTCCACACCGACGAAGTGGAAACGCATGCACTGGCGGGTATCCACATCGACATCGCGCGTGGCGAATACGTATCGATCTCCGGGCCGTCCGGTTGCGGCAAGTCGACCCTGCTCGCCATCCTCGGCCTACTCGATACGCCGAGCGAAGGCACCTACACCTTGAATAATCGCGAGGTTGCGTCGATCAACGCCGGTGAACGCGCGCAAATCCGCAACCAGGAAATCGGTTTCGTGTTCCAGGCGTTTAATTTGATCGGGGATTTAAGCGTTTTCGAAAACGTCGAACTGCCATTGACCTATCGCGATGGCGTGTCGAAAGCCGAGCGCCGCGAACGCACCATCGGCGCGCTGGAACGGGTCGGCATGGCGCATCGAGTGAAGCACTACCCGGCGCAACTTTCCGGCGGCCAACAGCAGCGCGTCGCCGTCGCACGTGCATTGGTCGGCCACCCTTCGATCCTGCTCGCTGACGAGCCAACCGGCAACCTCGATTCCAAGAACGGCGAGGCAGTGATGGCCCTGCTCGACGAACTGCACAAGGCCGGCTCGACGATCTGCATGGTCACCCATGACCCGCGCTATGCCGAGTTCGCCGACCGCCGCATCTTCATGTTCGACGGCCGGGTCGTCGACGAGGAAACCATGCACCGCCTGCGCCACGAGGAAGACCAGCGTTTGATCCGTCCTGCACGGACCGAACACGTTTCTACGTGACCAATCACTGGAGCGCCGCCTCACCTTCCGCCTCGCACCGAAGTTTCTCGGCGATCGAGCGACCATGAGCCAACCAGGTAAGACCATGAACGCACTACTGCATGAGCTGCGCGACGCCGGACGGGGCATTCTGGCAAAGCCGGGGTTCTCAGCCTTGGTGGTCGCGGTGCTCGCGGCGGGCTTGGCCTGCGTGCTCTTCATGAGCGTGCTCATCTACGGGTTGGTCATTCGGCCGTTGCCGTTTGCCGCGCCCGAGCAATTGCTGCACATCGGCTACAGCCTTAGCGACCGGCCTGATCGATTGAGCGATGTGAACGAGCGCGACGTAGCCGCTTGGCGTTCGCGCTTCAAGGCGGTGGCCAATGTTGCTGCCTACCAGCAACAAACGATCAATCTCAGTGACGAAGGGCGCGCCGAGCGCTATTCGGGCGCTTCGGTCAGCAGCAATCTTTTCGGCGTGCTCGGTGTATCGCCGCAACTGGGCCGCTCATTCACGCCTCAAGATGAATTGCCCAATGCCGCGCCAACGGTGATTCTTTCTGATGCCATCTGGCACCAGCGCTATAACGCCGATCCCGCCATCGTCGGTCGCGCAATCCGAATCAACGCCGGCAACGCGACGGTGGTTGGTGTGATGCCAGTGGACTTCAGCTATCCGCAAAAGGAATTGATTTGGACACCGGGCGTGATCAACGCCGATGTTGCACGCGGAGATGGCAGCGACTGGGTCGTTGTTGCACGCTGCCATGCCAATGCGAATCCAGCGGCGCTGAGTTCGCTGCTCAACAACTGGCATGCCGACGCGAAGTCCGAGGCGCCGCGCTACTTCGAGGATCGCCGCGCGGGTTTCGAACCTTTGAGCTATCAGATCGTCAACCGCGACACGCGAGCGATTTTCAACGTACTGCTGGCTGCGGTAGTGCTGGTTCTGTTGGTTGCCTGCGCGAACGCGGCCAACCTGATGTTGACCAACACCCTGGCGCGACGCCAGGAGCTGGCCGTGCGTTCGGCACTCGGCGCCAGTCGTGCGCGCCTCGCCGTCCATCTGTTGAGCCAAAGCATGATGTATGCCGGAATAGCAGCAGCCATCGCGTTACCGGCTGGCCGGGCCGCGGCGGACTGGGTCGACCAAATGTTTCGCAGCAGCGAGGAAGGGCCGCCGCACTGGATGAATTTCAACGTCGACGCGGACCTCATCGCGTTCACCTTGCTTGCTGCAATGCTGACCGGACTCATCACCGGAATCCTGCCGGCGCTTCGGGCAGGCAAGGAAGTGAATGCCAGCTTGCGAGACGGCAGTCGCGCGGTCGCTGGCGGTGCATTTGCAAAAATCAGCCGCTGGCTGGTGGTTGGGCAGGTAGCGATTTCCTGCGTGTTGCTGGTCGCCGCAGGCGTCATGGTGCGTGGCATTGATCAATTCGGGACGGGAGATTTCGGCATCCGCACCGACAATCTGCTGACCGCACGCCTCGGCTTGTCGGAGTCGAAGTTTCCGAAGGCCGACGAGCAGTTGGCCCTGTTCGTCAGGCTCGAAGAGCGCTTGCGGGCAGAACCCGACATCATTGATGCTGGCATCGGCACCACCTTGCCGGGCCTGATCGCCCAATCAGAACGGGTGGTGCCCGATGGGGCCGGACCGGACGATGCGCAGACGGTTGTGTACTCAGGTAGCATCAACGACCACTTCGCATCGACTTATGAACTCACGCTGGAAGAAGGCCGTTTCTTCAACCCAGCTGATCGTGCCGACACACCGCCCGTAGCGGTCGTTGACCGGACCTTTGCCGAAAAACTCGGCGACGGCGCATCGGTACTGGGTCGGCGCTTCCGCCTCGATCCAGACAATTCACAAGGCGCGCTGGTCACCATTGTTGGCGTGATCAAACGTATCCAGCTTGACGACCTGGACGACCCGATCCGACCGGCTCTGCTGCGACCGTTGCGACAGGCCCCCGAACGATTTGTCAGTCTGGCCATGCGCACGCGCGGCGACCCCGTGGCGTTCGCGCCACGCTTCCATCAAATCCTGCGCGAAGTAGAGCCGGACACGCCGGCCTATTGGGTTCGCGGATACGATCAGGTCATTCTGGAAGCGACGTTTGGCGAATATGTGCTGGCGAAACTCTTCCTCGTCTTCGGCGGCATATCGCTATTTCTAGCTGGCGCCGGTATGTACGGCGTGATCGCGTTCAATGTGCGCCAGCGCACCCGCGAAATCGGCGTCCGTCGCGCGCTGGGCGCTCCTTCGAGAAACGTTTTGCGCAGCCTGTTCGAGCGTAGCGCCTTGCAGGTCGGCCTTGGCTTGGTGCTCGGCCTGACCTTGGCATGGCCGTTCTCGCGACAACTCGTCAGCAGTCTGCATGGTTTCGATGCGGACGATGCGCAGGTTTACGCCATTGTGGTCGGCATCCTTGTCATCGCCGCGCTGTTCGCAACCCTCGTCCCCGCCCGCCGCGCGTTGCGCGTCGATCCCATGGTCGCTTTGCGCCATGACTAAGGAAAATCCATGATCCACGACCTTCGTTTTGCTTTCCGCGCACTGGCGCGAAGCCCTGTCTTCACCGGCGTATCGGTGCTGATGCTGGGTGCCGGCATTGGACTGGCGATTTTCATGTTCGGCGCGATCAACATCTATGCGCTCAAGCCGCTGCCGTTTCCCAAAGCCGACGAACTCGTCCATGTCCAATACACCGACAGCGAAACCGGCCGGCGCAATCTTGCGATTCCGCTCATCGACTGGCTGGACCTGCGCGATCGCCAGCAGTCGTTGCTTTCGCTGGAAGGGTATGCGGTTGGAACAATGAGCATTGGCGGCCTCGAGGGACCACCCGAGCGACTGTCCGGCGCATGGCTCAGCGAAAGCGTGTTCTCCACTCTGGGCGCGCAGCCAACATTAGGGCGAGGTTTCACTGCGGAAGATTCCCTCAATGGCGCAGCGTCCGTTGCGGTCATCGGAGAGCGCGTGTGGCAATTGCAGTTCAACGCCGACCCGAACGTGGTCGGGCGGCAGATGCGCATCAACGGGACGCCGACTTCGGTGATTGGCGTAATGCCCGAGCGTTTCGCGTTCCCGGTTGCCGCATCGATCTGGATGCCGCTTTCGAGCGATCGCGCTTTCGCCGCCAGCGATGCGGCGCAGCAAGTGAAGGCATTTGGACGCTTGCGCGATGGTGAGTCGATCGCCCAGGCGAGATCGGATTTCGCAGGCATCGTCAAGGTGTTGGCGACCGAACGCAGCGAGCCGCTTCGAGGCGACGCCGCGAAGGTCCAGCCGTTTGCCGACGAATTCATCCAGCCGCAAATCAAGGCCGCGAGTACCGCCATGTTCGTCGCAGTGCTGCTGGTGTTGCTGATCGCGTGCGCGAATGTCGCCAGTCTGGTGATGGCGCGCTTTGCAGCACGGACGCGGGAGCTGGCGGTGCGTTCGGCACTCGGTGCCAGTCGGCATCGGCTGATCGTGCAGGTGCTGACCGAGACCGTCATCATTTCGATTTGCGCGATGGTGCTGGGGTGGCTCGGTGCCACCGTCGCGGGTGAGGTGATGGATCGCATCCTGCAAGAAACCCCCGGGCAAATGCCCTACTGGCTGGATAGCTCTACCGATTTTCGCGATGTCTTGTTCGCCGGCGGCATTGCCCTGTTGTCTGCACTCGCGGCCGGCCTGGTGCCAGCGTTGCGAACCGGTCGTGTCGATGTACAAAGCGTGCTTCGCCAGGGTGGCGGTATCGGCGAACGCAGCAAGTTGTCGCGCGTACTGGTCGCAGGTGAAGTGGCGTTATGCATGGTGCTTCTGGTCGGGTCGGGTGTCGCGATTCGCAGTTCGATCACCGCACAGGAAACGCCGCTAGGCATCACTGTTGATGGCGTGTTGACCGGTCGCATCGGGCTGTTCGCATCGAGCTATCCGGATAACGCAGCGCGCGAACGTTTTGTCGAAGCGCTACAGCCACGCCTCGCCGCGCTGCCGGGAGTGACGGCTGTCGCCTTCGCCAGCGCCTTGCCACTGTCGGGCTACGAGCGGCAGGAGTATGGAAAGGTTGGCGATTCAACGGATCGCGATGCGCACTTGCCGCAGGCGTGGGCATCCAGCGTCAGCAACGGATTCTTCGACGTCTACGGCATTGCATTACGCGAAGGACGCATGTTCGACGCACGCGACAATGCCAATGCCGTGCCGGTAGCCATCGTCAGCGCCAGCCTCGCCGACGCTGCGTGGCCGGGGCGAAGCGCAATCGGAAAGCGCGTACGCCTTTCGCCCAAGGATGAATCCAGCCAGTGGCTGGAGGTTGTCGGCGTGGTCAGCAACAGTCTGCAAGCGGACTATCTCGCCAACCACGTGACCATTGCGGCACACCGCGGAGACGGCAACGTGTTCCGTCCGATTGCGCAGAACCCACCCTCGTTCGTGAGCGTCGCCGTGCGCAGCGACGGTGACATCGGTGCGTTGGCGAACGGCATGCAGGGTGCCGTGCGAGCGGTCGACGCCGACCTGCCGGTCTACTGGTTGCGGCCGATGAGCGAGTGGCGCGACAGCATGTTCTGGGGCAGCGATATTCTCGCCAACCTGTTCACTGTGTTCGCAGGTTTTGCATTGCTGCTGGCGGTCGCCGGCATCTACGCCGTGCTCGCCTTCGATGTCGCCCAACGTTCCCGCGAGATCGGCGTGCGCCGCGCCATGGGTGCCGACACCCGTGGCGTGCTGACGATGGTCCTGCGCCGTGGCGTTGTCCAAGTGCTGATCGGCATCGCCATCGGCACTCCACTTGCGCTGGCCTTCGCGCGCGCACTCGACAGCATGGTGATCACCGGCACCGCCGCCGATCCACAAATCTACTTCGGCGTCGCCGGCGTGCTGCTGCTCGCTGTCATCGCCGCCGCACTGATCCCTGCGCGGCGCGCACTACGCGTCGATCCGATGGTTGCACTTCGCCAGGAATAAGGAACTGACATGCTCGCTGACTTCCGCTTCGCCGTGCGTGCATTGCTTCGAACGCCCGCATTCACATTGACCGCCGTGTTGATGCTGGCGGCCGGGATCGGCCTTTCGATGTTTATGTTCAGCGCGATGAACACGCTGGCCATCCAGCCGCTGCCGTTCCGCAATGCGGACCGACTCGTGCATGTTGATCGCATCGATGCGCATGTAAATGGCAACCAGTCCGAGCTCTCGATGCGCGAATATCTGGAATTGCGAGCACATCAACGCAGCATCGAATCGTTGTCCGCCTACGCTGGCGGGACCATGAACATCTCCGGTGCCGACGGCCCGCCGGAGCGACTTGCTGGTGCCATGATCAGCCCGGATGCATTTGCTGCCCTTGGCATTGCTCCCGTGATCGGTCGCGATTTCAGCGAGGCCGACGCGCGAGCGGGTGCTGCGCCTGTCGCCTTGATTGGGCATCGGCTCTGGGAGCTGAATTTCAATTCGGCGAGGGATGTTATCGGTCGTCGGGTTCGCATCAACGGTCGCGCGGTCGAAATTGTCGGCGTGATGCCACCGAAATTTGCCTTTCCGCGCGAGCAATCAGTGTGGCTGCCGCTGACGATGGATCGTGCGCTGGCCGATTCAGCCGGTGCACCGTCAGTGGAAGTGTTTGGTCCGCTGCGCGGTGGCGTCTCCGCCGCGCAGGCGCAAGAAGAACTGACCACCTTGCTTGGTGCTGCCGCATTGAAACCCACCGGCGAAAGCGTTACACGCCTGGCCAATGTCAAACCGATGGACCAGGTCTATATACCGGCCCGCATGCTGCGCAGCACCTCGGCCATGTCGATCGCGGTCGTGCTCGTGCTGCTGATTTCCTGCGCCAACGTCGCCAGCTTGATGCTCGCCCGCTTCAGCAATCGCCGACGCGAACTGTCAATCCGATCGGCCCTGGGCGCAAGCCGTCGTCGCCTGATGCGCCAGGTTTTTTCGGAGACGACCGTCATCGCGATCCTGGCAACGCTGATCGGCTACGCGGGTGCTCGCGGCGGCGGATACCTGATGATGCGGGCCTTGGCGAATGTGCCTGGACATCTGCCGTACTGGCTGGATTTCACGGTGACATTCTCCGATGTCTTTTTCAGTGTAGGCATTGGAGGATTCGTCGCTCTGGCTGCTGGCTGGCTTCCTGCGCGCCGAGTCGCCGGCAAGAATCAACGCGAGGGCTTGGGGCACGGCGGGCCTGCCAGCATCGGTGCGGACCGACGCAGTGGGCGTGTGCTGGTCGCGTTCGAGGTCGCGCTGTGCACTGCGCTCTTGGTCAGTGCGTCGCTGGCGATTGACAGCTCAATCAAGGCGCAGCACTACCCACTCGGTATCGACAGCGACGGCATCCTGACCGGCCGCATCGCACTGAACGACGATCGCTATCGTGATGCTGCTGCACGCACGCGGTTTTTTGGCTTGCTTCAAGCACGCCTAGACGATCTTCCCGGCGCCGAAGCGGTTGCCCTGTCCAGCAGCCTGCCGCTGATGAGCTTCGAACGCAGCGACTACGAGCGCATCGGAGACGAGACACCGGCGGACGGTGGCCGTGCCCGGGCTTGGAACGCGAGCGTGGGCGACGACTACTTCGCCGTGTTCGGCATTGCGCTGCGCGAAGGCCGCCTGTTCGACGCGCAGGATCGTGCTGAAAGCGCGCAGGTCGCCGTCGTCAGCAGCCAGTTTGCTGCCACTGCGTGGCCAGGAAAAAGCGCAGTTGGTCAGCGCCTGCGTCTGAGTCCGGACGACAAGGACAGCCCGTGGCTCG
>JAYUYW010000286.1:0-9842 GCA_043752325.1 Rhodanobacteraceae bacterium
GGACCTCGCTACTCGCTCATCGAGAACGCGCCGCTGCTAGCTCGGAATACGATGCACGTCGCGGCCAATGCCGAGTTGCTGATTGAGGTGCACGACGACGCGGCGCTCGATCATTTGTTCCGACTGCCTCAACTACAGTGCGCGCCCGTGCTGGTGCTCGGCGGTGGCAGCAACCTGCTGCTCGCTGGCGATGTCGAAGGTGTGGTGCTGGCGATGCAGACGCGTGGCATCAAACGCATCGTCGATTGCGAAGATCATGCACTGCTGCGCGTAGACGCGGGCGAGAACTGGGACGAATTCGTGCACTTCACGTTGGCGCAGGGTTACGCCGGGATGGAGAATCTGGTGTCGATTCCCGGCACGGTGGGTGCGGTGCCGATTCAGAACATCGGCGCCTACGGCACTGAGGCCGAAGAATTCATCACGACAGTGGAAGCGTACGACCGCACGAATCGACAACGTGTGCGGCTGGATCGAAGTGCATGTGCGTTTGGCTATCGCGATTCGGTCTTCAAACACGATCGTGATCGCTATGTGATCACTGCGGTAGAGTTTCGCTTGCCTCGGCATCGGCCGGTCCAGCTCGACTACGCGGGTGTCCGCGAGGAACTGGCGGAGCTTGGTTGCAACGATCCGCAACCAATACAGGTCGCCGAAGCTATAGCGCGGATTCGGGCGCGCAAGCTGCCCGACCCGCTGCGGGTCGGTAACGCCGGCAGTTTTTTCAAGAACCCGATAGTCGACGGAGCGACCGCAGCGCGATTGAGCGCCAGCTTCCCAACCCTGCCGCAGTGGAACGCCGGTGACGGCACGCGAAAAATCTCTGCCGCAGCGATGATCGAATTGGCTGGATTGAAGGGTCATCGCGACGGCGCCGCCGGCGTTTCCGACCAACATGCCCTCGTCCTCATCAATCACGGTGGCGCGAGTGGTGCCGATTTGCTGGCGATGGCACGCCATGTCGTTGCCACGGTCGGTGACAAGTTCGGCGTAATACTGGAACCCGAACCACGCATCATCTCTGCGACGCTGTAGCCGTTGCCGCCTGAGCGGCCTTGCTATCATCCCCACCGGTCGTCTTCCCACAGGCGACATTGAATTCTGGAGGCTTCGTGCTGGAAATCATCAAGGCCGGCGGATGGGCGATGGCGCCGATCCTGCTCTGTTCGGCCATTGCGCTGGGCATCATCCTGGAGCGGTTTTGGACCCTGCGCCGAAGCGCGGTGCTGCCGCCACAACTGGGCGCACAGGTGCTGGAATGGTCGCGCACCCGCAAGATCGACCCCGCCCATGTCCGCGAGCTCGCTGAAAATTCACCACTCGGCGAAGTACTGGCCGCTGCGCTGACGGTGCGTCAGAGGCCTCGTGAGGTGATTCGCGAGCGGGTCGAAGATGCTGGTCGCCATGTCATGCACGGGCTGGATCGCTATCTCAATACCCTCGGCACGATTGCCCTGATCGGCCCGCTGCTCGGTCTACTCGGTACTGTATTCGGCTTGATCCGCATGTTCCTCGACGTGATGGCCGGCGGTGTCGGCGATCCCGCAAAAATGGCCGGCGGCATCGGCGAGGCATTGATCTGCACGGCCGCCGGAATGGTTGTCGCGATACCGGCCTACATCTTCCATCGCTACCTGCGCGCACGCGTGACAACACTCGGCGTCGAGATCGAAAAGGAGGCTGGCGTGTTGGTCGACGACCTCACCGCTGCCAGCGAGTTGCCGACCACCGCGCTGCGCGCCAGCCGCTAGCCGCCATGCGCATTGCCAGTCAACGCCGCGAGGATGATTTCGAGATCAACGTGATTCCGTTGATCGACGTGATGCTGACCTTGCTGATGTTCTTCGTCCTGACGACCACGTTCGTCGAGCAGGCGCGCATCAAGATCAGCCTTCCCCAAGCTGAGAACAGCGCCCAAGTTGAGTTGCGCGAACCCTTGCTCGTGCTGATTGACCGCAGTGGCAATTACTACGTCGACAATAACACGGTGGCCGACCCGAGCCTGGCCACTTTGAAGGCGATGATTGAGCGGATTGCCGGTGATGATCGGCAGCGACCAGTGATGGTTCGCGCCGATGCGATGACGCCCCATCAAGCGGTCGTGACGGCGATGGATGCGCTGGGCTCGCTCGGCTTCAGCCAATTGTCGATCGCCACCACGCCGGCCGACGCGGCAGGCAAATGACGGCAGCTGCCGTCGACGCGGTGAGCTCGGGCTCCGTCTATCGAAGGCTGCTCGGCTATTCGATGCGCTACTGGCCGATGGGCGTGCTGGCCCTGGTCGGCATGGTCTTCGATGCGGCTTGCGGATCACTGTTCACGTTCACGATCAAACCGATGCTCGACGACTTGTTCGTGCGCAAAGACGCGACCATCATTTTCTGGATGCCCTTCTTCATCGTCGGGCTGTTCTTGGTACGCGGTCTCGCTACTTTCACTGCGGACTACGGCATCGCTCGAATCGGCCGCAGCGTGGTGATGACGCTGCGCGAGGAAGTCTTCGGCAAATATCTACGCCTGCCCGCCTCGCACTTCGGTCGCGAGCCGTCGGGACGAATGATTACGCGGATGACCTACACCGTCGAACAGGTCGCCAACGCGAGTACCGACGCGCTCAAGGTGGCCGTGCTTGATGGATTGATGGTGATCGGTCAGGTCAGCGTGATGCTTTATCACAGCGCCCGTTTGACGGTTGCTCTTTTTCTGCTGGCGCCACTGATTGGCGCGGTCGTCTGGCTGGTCGGCAAGCGCTATCGCATCATCCATCGACGCATCCAGGATTCGATCAGTTCGGTGACTGGCATCGTCGATGAAGCGATCGGTGGCTTTCGCGAAGTGAAGGTTTATGGCGGCGGCGACTACGAGCGCAGCCGTTTCGCGGTGACCAATCGCGGCATACGAAGCCTGAATCTCAAGGTCGCCGTGACCAATGCGCTGTCGACTGCGACGGTACAACTGGTTGCGGCAATTGCTTTGGCGCTGGTGATTTTCCTGGCGACGCGTCCAGCGACGTTGGATGAGATGAGTCCCGGTACTTTCATGTCGCTGATTACCGCGATGCTGGTGATGCTGCCTTCGATGAAGCGCCTGACGACGGTGCAGGCTAATCTCGGACGCGGCATCGTCGCTGCACGCGACATCTTCGAAGTGATCGACGCGCCGGAAGAAGTCGACGACGGCGAACTGGTGGTCGAGCGTGCGCGCGGCGACATCGAGTTTCGAAACGTCGGTTTCAGCTATCCCGGAGTCGGCGTTGCCGCTTTGCGCGACGTCGACCTGCATTGCCCTCCCGGCACGGTGACAGCCCTCGTTGGGCGTTCCGGCGGAGGGAAATCGAGCCTGGTTTCGCTGCTGCCGCGATTCCATGATGTCGACCATGGCTCGATCCTGATCGACGGACATTCCCTTGCCGACTATCGACTGGCCAGTCTGCGTTCGCAGATCGCGCTGGTCAGCCAGCAGGTGGTGCTGTTCGACGACAGCATCGCCAACAACATCGCCTACGGCAGCGCTGACCGGGTCAGCGCGGACGATATTCGCGCCGCTGCGAAAGCCGCGCATGTGCTTGAGTTCGCCGACAAACTTGAGGGTGGATTGGATGCACCGGTCGGCCAAGGAGGTTCGCGGCTGTCTGGTGGCCAGCGCCAACGCATTGCGATTGCCCGCGCGTTACTCAAGGATGCGCCGATCCTGATTCTCGACGAAGCGACCAGCGCACTCGACAGCGAGTCGGAGCGGCTGATCCAGGATGCACTTAAATTGCTGATGCGCGAACGCACCGTGTTGGTCATTGCCCATCGTCTATCCACGGTAACCGACGCCGATCAGATCGTGGTGATGGACGAAGGCCGCATAATCGAACGCGGCAGCCACGCCGACCTGCTCGCTCGCGACGGATATTTCGCTGCGCTGCATCGCATGCAATTTCACGACCAAGCGAAGTGAATTTTGCCGAACGGCTGCAGGCGATCTGGTACGGAGGCGAGCCACCACCGCTCGCGCTGCGTGCACTGGTTCCAATCTACCTCGGGTTGCGCAACCTGCACCGACTGCCGTATCGGCTGGGGCTGCGCGCAGTAGCGCGCTTGTCGGTGCCGGTCATCGTGGTCGGCAATCTCACGATTGGTGGTACCGGCAAGACGCCGCTAGTGCTCGCTTTGATTGATGCGTTGCGCGCGCGTGGATGGAGCCCTGGCGTGATTTCGCGTGGGTATGGCGGCAGGACGATTGTGCCGACGCGCGTGGATGACGGAAGCGATCCTGCTGTCGTCGGAGACGAACCGTGCCTCATCTTCAAACGAAGTGGCGCACCGATCGCAGTGGCACGCCGACGCGCCGATGCAGGCCGACTATTACTTGACGGCAGGAACGAAATCACTCCCGATCTGCTGATTGCCGACGATGGCTTGCAACACCTCGCATTGGCACGTGATATCGAAATTTGTGTGATCGATGGCGAGCGGCGCTTTGGCAACGGTCGATTGCTTCCCGCCGGACCCCTTCGCGAGCCATTCGATCGACTGGGCGGAATTGCGTTTCGCATCATCAATGGCGGTGCGCCGGATGAGGGCTCAATCGCGATGCAGCTTCGCGTCGAGGGTGTGGTTTCACTGCTCGACGCCGGTCAGCGCGAACCGTTGGCGAACTGGTCCAACCGGCGTGTTCATGCCGTCGCCGGCATCGGTAATCCGGGTCGATTCTTTCGCCTGTTGCGCGATGCTGGCATCGTCGTGATCGAGCATCCGTTTTCCGATCATCATGCATTCGTGGCCGAGGATCTCGCATTTAACGACCACCTGCCTGTATTGATGACAGAGAAGGACGCGATCAAGTGTGGATTGTTTGCCGACAATCGAATGCATCACGTAGCGGTGTCCGCGACGCTGCCGCAAAGTTTTTTCGATGACATCCACGCGCGTTTGAAGCGTGGTCGCGGCACTATCGACAATTGATACTAGTTCACTCGCGCCAGTAAGCTCGCCGCCGTTCGCGTTGGTTGACAACATCAAATGATCCATCCGCGGCAACGTGGATCATCACCGCGCCGCTGTCGGCCGTGTTGAGCAAAGGCACGCCCGCATCGGCATAGCGTTTCGATACCAGCGCATGCGGATGGCCAAACCGGCTCAGCCATGCGGCTGAAGCAATGGCCAGGCTCGGGTGCAAGGCGTTGATGAACGCCTGTGATGAAGATCCATTGCTGCCGTGGTGCGGCACTGAAAGCAGCAACGGGCGTGAATCTTCGGCTGCGAGCATGTTCGCGATGGCTGGTTCAATACGCGCACCGATGTCGCCACTCAACAGCAGCCGTGCACCCTGCCCTTCGACAAGAACCACGCAGGATTGATCGTTGCTTTTCGTGCCCTTTGCATCCTGCGATAGCGGACGCAGCACGCGGATGACAACACCATCCAGATCCCAGCGCTGGCCGTCGCGGCAAGGTCGCAAGGCAATATCACCGCGCCCAGACTCGCCACCAAACACATCGGCTTGCGGCCATTCGGCGAGGACCGCCGCCATTCCGCCCGCGTGGTCGTTGTCCGCATGGCTGACAATGGCTAGGTCGAGGTTTTCGATACCCAATCCGTGAAGGCTCGGCAACACCGCCGCACTGCCCAGATCGAAACCGGACGGAAAGCGCGCACCGGCGTCGTAGAGCATCGCGTGCTCGCGCGTCCGCACCAGCACGGAAAGGCCTTGGCCGACATCGATAAACAGGGCATGGAAGCCACCCGGCGGCGGGCGTTTGATCACCGGCATCAGCAATGGCAGAAAGAGAAACAGACCCAGCCAACGCAACGGCAAGCCGCGCGGCAGGAACAACCACACCGCACCCAGCATCGCCAGCACAAGCGCCAGCAGCGAAATTTCCGGCAAGGTCCACTGCGCGCCGGGCCAGGTCGCAATCACTTGCCACAACCACCATTGCGCGTGGGCAAGCCATGCGCTGGCAATCAGGAAGGGCGTTGCCAGTGGTGTCCAGATCAGTAACAGCAACGCTGCGATCAAGGCCAAGGGGACGATTGCCAGGCTGACCAAGGGCACCGCCAGCAAATTTGACAAGGCACCAAGCAGCGAAGTCTGGCCGAAGAACCAGAAGCTCAACGGCAGCAGCGATAGTGTCATCATGATCTGTGCGCTGCCCAGCGCCTTGAGATGCCCAGTCAAACCGCGCGGTAGTTCCAGACCCAGCATCAGGAAGGCGACACCGACGAAGGACAACCAGAATCCGGCGCCGAGCACCGACAGCGGATCGACCAGTAACAGCGCTAGCGCAGCGAGTGTCAGCGACTGCGCCACGCTGCTGTTGCGGCGCGTCGCGCGAGTCATTGCGAACACACCAATCATCAACACCGTGCGCAGCGTCGGCAAACTGTTGCCCGCGAGCGCACCGTAGCCTATCGCCGCCAGCAACGCTGCGCTGGATTCAACGAGCGGTCTGGGCAGCCGCAGCAGCAGCGCAGGCAACAACCAGCAAAAAGCTCGCGCGAGCCATGCACCGAACAACGCGGCGACACCAACATGAAATCCGGAAATCGAAAGCAGGTGCGTCACGCCATTGGCACGCGCCACGTCCCAATCTGCAGGCGTCAGGCCACGCGTGTCGCCAACAGCTAGCGCTTGCAGGAGATTAGCGTCGTGCGGGTCCGCAACGATCGTCGCAATGCCAAGCGCGATGCGGTCACGCCAACGATCGACGCATAGCATCGGCCCTGGCAATTCGCGCGCCGTGGTCGCTTCGCGCACATAGCCAACGGCATTGATTCCGCGTTCCAGTGCGTGTCGCTCGAAATCGAATCCGCTGGTATTGACTAGGCCGCGCGGTCGCTTCAGCCGAACTCTCAGCTGCCACCGGCTGCACGGAGCTATCTCTGGCACGTCCCTCGAATACCACGACAATCGTGCCAACCCATGCAGCGAAACCGGCTCGCCCGCTAAAGCCGCCGACTCGATCCGCAGCACGAAGCGGCTGGCATCGTCACGCCGCTGCGGCAGCTCATCGACCACACCGATAACATCGAAGTCGCGTCCTTCCAGTTCTAATGGAAGTCGCGCATCCATTGCCCATTGGCCACGCAATGCACTCCACGCAAATGCGAGCACGATGAGCGCAATCCAGCGTGCAAGCGGGAAGCGCATTGCGCATAGCGCGGCGAGCGCGACCGAAAGATTGACGATTACCGGAAGCTGCGCCGGCAGTGCCTGCGCGGCGAGCACCCCGGCAAGAACGGCGAGTGCCGTGATCGGTGTTACGGCACTGCCTGGCGCTCGACGACGTTCCATGTCCACCCCGATGACTCGACGCCGATGATCCTACGCCCTCGACTCTTCGCCGTCATGACTCACGGCGCAGCGACTTCGGTTTTCCCTTCTCCGAGTGAGCGGCGGCGTTCTCCCTTCTCCCGCCGGGACGCAAGCCGGCAGGAAAGCCGGTTTGTACGACGGAGCCGCCCGCCGGGGTGAGCACCATGGATGGTGCGAATGCACGTGCCCGAAGGGCGGATGAGGATCCGTTCCGTGTGCAACGTTGATCATTGCGACTTCGTCGCTTCGCTCTGCGCGGCTGACGCCAGTCTGTTCAAGCGTTTCGCCGGGCTGCCGCCCGCCGAGCCACCTTCCTATTCTTGTTCGCTTCGCTCCTGTTAGCTGTCGCCAATCATAAAAGCGACCTGCGGTCGGGCGATGCGCTTGACCAATCTGGGCGAGCCGAGCTGCTCCGCGCCGTCAGGCGCAAAGAACCAGGCGTTAGCGGAGGACGTCATCCATGGCGTAAAAGCCCGCCGGCTTGCCGGCAATCCAGCGCGCTGCGTGGAGCGCTCCGCGAGCGAAGATGTCGCGATCTGTGGCGCGATGGATTAGCTCAAGGCGTTCGCCTTGGCCGATCAGCTGGACGCTGTGTTCACCGACGATGTCGCCGCCTCGGGTCACCGAGAAACCGACTTCGCCGGTGCGACGTGCGCCATGTTCGGCATGGCGAATCAACGCGTTGTTCGCATCGAAATCGACACCACGTGCATCAGCGACATCACGACCGAGAACGAGTGCCGTGCCGGATGGAGCGTCTTTCTTGTCGCGATGATGGGCTTCGTGGATTTCGCAATCGAAGTCGGCGAGGCGTCGGGAGGCATCGCGGGCGAGTTGGCGCAAGACGGCGATGCCAATGCTGAAGTTTGCGCTCCAAAGAAGCGGTATGGCAGTGGAGGCAGCGCGCATTGCGTCGTGTTGCGCATCGGTGAGTCCAGTGCCGCCACTGACCACGGCGACCCTACGCTCAACGGCGAGCGCGAGCGCGGCGTCAAAACCAACTGCACCGCTGAAATCGATCAGCACGTCGAATGGCTCGGCTGGCATGTCACCCTGAACTAGGGCAGCAGCAACCATAAAGTCATCCGAGTCACTGGCGATACGCTGCACCGATCGCCCCATGCGACCACCGGCGCCAAACACGGCGATGGTCACTGGCTTGGTCATGAAGTTACCCGATCCCAGAATTGTTTTACGCCCGTAAGAAATGAACTGGTGCGTGGTGAGTGCGCTTCGGCGCGCTCGCCGGAGAAGGTAGCGTCGAACTGGTCAAGCAGGTCACGCTGTTCGCGGGTGAGTTTCACCGGCGTCTCGACGACGACGTGGCAGACCAGGTCACCGACCCGGCCACTGCGTACTGACTTCACACCCTTGCCGCGCAACTTGATCGTTCGTCCGTTCTGCGTTTCCGCGGGAATCTCGAGTTCCGAGTCGCCATTGAGGGTCGGAACCTTGATCTGGGTGCCGAGTGCTGCCTGCGCAAAGCGCAACGGAATTTCGCAATGCAGGTCATCGCCATCGCGCTTGAATACATCGTGTTCACGCACGCCGACTTCGACGTAGAGATCACCCGGTTCGCCACCCGGCGGTCCTGCTTCGCCCTGCCCGGCGAGTCGAATGCGGTCACCGGTATCAACGCCTGCAGGAATCTTCACCTGTAAGGTCCGTTCGTCGTGGACGCGGCCTTCACCGCGACAGGTGGTACAGGGATTGGCAATGGTTTTGCCCGTGCCCGAGCAGTGCGGGCACGCCTGCTGCACTGAGAAGATGCCGTTCTGCATGCGCACTTGGCCATGGCCGCGACACGTGGTGCAGGTGCTGGTCTTGCCATCGGCTGAGCCGCTGCCGTCACACTTCGCACATTCCGCCAGTGAGGGAATCCGGATCTCGCGATCGATGCCGAGCACGGCTTCCTCCAGCTCCAGTTCCATCATGTAGCGCAGGTCCGAACCACGACGCGCTCCGCGCCGACCACCGCCCATGCCGAAGATGTCCGAAAAAATATCGCCGAAAATATCGCCGACATCACCCTGGAATCCGGCGCCATTGCCGAAACCATGTTCGAAGGCGGCATGGCCATGACGGTCGTAGGCTGCGCGCTTTTTCGCATCAGCAAGGACTTCGTAGGCTTCCTTCGCCTCCTTGAATTTTTCCGGCGCGTCGGCATCATCCGGATTGCGGTCCGGATGCCACTTCATTGCAATGCGCCGAAACGAGGTTTTCAACTCGCCAGAGCTCGCGGTGCGTTCAACCGACAGGATTTCGTAGTAGTCGCGTTTGGACATGCCGATGCACGAGCGGTCCTGAGCCAGTCGGGACCGTCGCCTTCCTCCGTTGCAGATCGATAACGGTCAGGCCGCGTGCCAGATCGGCGTGCGGTTGTTGAGTCGCCAACGATGGGTGATCAGGCCGTGAGGTCCTTGGTCGTGGTCGTGGAGCCGTTGCTCATGACGGACTTGATGCCCTCATCGCGAGCCGCTGCCGTTGCATACATCTGGCTGCTGCCGATCACCTGGTGATTGGCTGCCTTCAGGTTG
>JAYUYW010000287.1:0-3957 GCA_043752325.1 Rhodanobacteraceae bacterium
GCCATCGGGATTGGTATGCACGATCAGATCGATTTCGGGATCAGCGGCGACGCGGTCGCGCAGCGCGTACATCTCGCGAAACTTGAACCGCGTGTCCACATGCAGCAGCGGAAATGGAAGCCGCGCCGGAAAAAACGCCTTGCGCGCCAGGTGCAGCATCACGGCGCTGTCCTTGCCGATCGAATACAGCATCACTGGCCGCGCGCACTCGGCGACCACCTCACGCAGGATGTGGATGCTTTCCGATTCCAGCCGGTCGAGCTGGGAGAGGCCGCGTGGCAACAGGCTGCGCGGCGCGGCGGCGCTATGCGATTCCAGCATGGTTTAGCGTGGCTCCAGCGATCATCCCGACGGCGTTCAATGTAGTCGAAAACGGGCGCCGCCGGGCTGATAAGGGCACTGAAATATCGGTCGGGTGTGGGCTGAAGCACCACGAACTCGTCGACAGTGCTTGACGGAATGCCGCCTGATCGGAATAATGCCGCCCCTCGCTGCGGACCTCGCGGAGAGCGTTACATGCGCCCGTAGCTCAGCTGGATAGAGTACCAGGCTACGAACTTGGTGGTCGGGAGTTCGAATCTCTCCGGGCGCGCCAACACCCAAGGTCGATGAGTTCGCTCATCGACCTTTTTGTTGGGCCGCAAAGGGCTTTCACGCGCTCCGTTTACCGGTTCGATGTCCAAGGCTAAACTCGGGACAGCGTATCCGGTCCGTTGCAGGGACTCGCCTTCACACGGGCTGCGGGACGCTTAGAGGAGTTCACTATGCGTCAGCTACTTCTAGCAGCAATTGCCTTCGTTGCCGCGTCCGGTTCCGTAAATGCGGCGACCGACAATGATCGCCTGCAGGATTGGGTCCGACTGGATGCCGAAATCCATCGTGCAACTCAAGCCATGGCGTCCGACGCCGATGCCGCTCGCCCCGCTGTCGAAGAACTGTTGAAACGTGTCGACCTCATCAATAGCGCGTCTGATGCGCAGCACGAGGAATCGACGCTCTCGAGAACCAAACGCGATGCGTTGCGTGGTCCGCTGTACAACCTGCGACTCGCGCTTGAGCACCCCGCCATGGCGTCGCAAATTGCAATGCTCAATGCCAACCCGCGCGGGCCGTTGATGTCTGCTGAAGGCGTGGCAGGAATCAGTTGTGACCAGGCCATCGAGCTTGTTCCCGGCCAACCGATGCGTATCGAAATCCCCGCGAACGGAAGTCGCTGGGTCGCGATCCGCTCGCCACTCGGCGCAAGCTCGCCATTGGCATTGACGACGCTCGGCTCGGACATCGACGCCGCAGTGGACGTGTACGCCGACTGCCGCGCAACCGGGATGGCCGCCCTCAGCAGCGGCGACGACAACCATGGTTTGCAAGCGATCGCCCTGCTGCCACCTGCCGCACATCCGTTGATGTTGGAAATTAGAAATCAGGGCGAACGCGGCATTGCGACCATCGACGCCATCACAGCGGTGACCATCACCGGCCGAATCACACGCAGCGATACGGGCGCCGCAATTGCATCCTTGCCAGTTGAAGGGTACCGGGGGACAAATCCCAATTCCGTTCAGTTCGCCGGATCAACGACTTCTCAAGCGACTGGCAACTACCAACTGACGACGTTCACAACCGGCCCTGGAAACACGTACATGCGGACAAGGGGTCCCACAAATCAACTCTCGTATATCGACAAGACATGGGACGATGTCCCGTGCACACCAGCCTACGGGTTGTCCGATTGCGGCCCCGGTACGCCGACTGCCGTCGCAACCGAGGACGGGGTTGCGGTTTCTAACATCGATTTTGTACTTTCGCGTGGTGCGACGATTTACGGCACCGTAGTTGATCGATCAGGTAGCCCCGTTTACAACGCATCGGTTTCGATCAATCAGGTAGGTGGCGTGTCGGCGGTGCCGCGCGCGGCGATGACCGACAACCTGGGTCGATATCGCGCGGACGCATTGCCAACCGGTCAATATCGCGTTGCAGCTGGAGCAAGCGGCTACAAAAGTCAGGTTTTCCGCGATTTCGACTGTGACACCGACTGTGGAACGATTGCCGGCACCCCCGTCTCCGCCGTGGAGTCAGGGCAATCGCTTGCGAATTTTTCATTGAGCCGGACAAACAGCATTCGCGTCACCTTCACTGTTGGCGGTCAGCCCACCAACAACTATGTCAATGCACAGTTTATCGCGGTCAACGAGGCAGGCACGATTGTCGCTACCGCCAGCTCAAACGGTTCTGGCGCGCCTACCGTACTCGGCCCGCTTCCAGCCGGCATCTATCGGGTTCACGCTCAAGGATTCGGTGTGGTGCCCGAGTACTATCAGGACGTTGTTTGCGGCAGGATTTGCGGACCAGCCGAGTTTCAGGCCGCGACACCCATTCTGGTCAACAACGACGTCCAGCCCGTTGACATAGCGATGGACCTTGGCGCCATTCCCGCGCTGACCGGAACGGTCACCAGCACGACAGGCGCTCCCATACCGAATGCGAACATCATCCTGTATCGGGGTTTCTCGGAAACCTACGGCAGTACGGGCAGCGATGGCACATACCGGCTACGACCCAGAGGCCTGGGCGACTATCTGGTTCATGCCGCCACGCCAAACCACATCGACGAATTACACGACAACATTCCGTGCAATCGCATGGCGATCATCGGCAACTGCCTTGGCGGCACTCCAGTCACCTTCACCGCAAGTGCAGCGCCATCGCCGGTCAATTTCGAATTGTCGCCCAGCGCGATAGTTCGCGGCCGCGTCATCAGGCTACCCGTCAATCCGTACTTCCAGATTTTTGCATTGACGAGCATGAATCAGGACGTCAACGGCGTGCTCAACCTCCAGAGCAACGGCACCTACCAGCTCGATGACCTCCCCGAAGGGCAATTCCGAATCGGCTATGCCCCCATCGTCAGCTTGGGACGCTTGCAATTTTTCAAAGACGTCGTGTGTGGCCCAGACGTTTACAGTTTCAATGAGTGCCCTGCCACCGGTGCCACGCTGGTTAATCTGGTCAGCGGCACCATCGTCGACGAGGTGAACTTCACCAATCGCACCCGCTTAGGCCGCCTCGGACAAGTCACAGACGAGGCGACCGGTCTGCCCGTGTCAGGAGTCATCATCGATGCGTTCGACAGCACAAGCGGCCAGCGCAGCGGTTCCGCGGTGACCGATGGTGAGGGTCGATTCGACATTGCGTCGGACTTCGGCGGCAGTGGAAATTTTTCCATCGCCACAGACAACCAACGTGGCTACGTCAACGAGGTTTACAACAACATCCAGTGCCCCGTCGGTTCCGTCTATCTCGGCACGTGCCCTCTCACGGGATCGACGCCAGTCGCCTTTCCAGGGGACGGCAGCGAGCTCTTGATCGCCTTGCGCAGGGACGACATGGTGTTCCGCTCGGGCTTCGACTGAACGACCAACCGCGAAGTCGCGATTTGAGCGCGAAGGCTGATGAGTTCGCTCATCGACTTTTTGTCCGTCGGCTCCGAAACACACCGTCATGCGCGACGCGTTTGAGTGGGTTACACAACCGGCAACACATCGGCCGCAACAAGCGCAGAATCGCGCTCGTCAACAGACGCGGGGGCAGCGATGAAAAAGGAACGCTGGCAGCAGATCGAACAGGTTTTTGCTGATTCACTCGATCAGTCTGTCGGTCTGCGCGAGGCATTCCTTGATGACGCGTGCGGCGCAGATCTAGACCTGCGAACCGAAATTGACGAACTCCTGCGCGCACACGAGACACCCGGCGTGCTCGATGGCAGCATCACCCCGCAAGCCGCTTCCCTATCCATCGCATCGCTGTCGCCGGGCACCCAGGTCGGCCATTGGCGAATCGACAACCTCATCGGTCGCGGCGGCATGGGCGAAGTGTATTCCGCGCATCGGGCCGATGCCGCATTCGAGCAACGCGCTGCGCTGAAACTGTTGCGCTACGAAGCCGCCGGGCAGCTCG
>JAYUYW010000288.1:0-9817 GCA_043752325.1 Rhodanobacteraceae bacterium
GAAACGATTGTGGTCCGGCGCCATGTAATCCAGCGCAGCGAAACCGATGGTAATGAGGCTTTCGCTCTCACCCAACTCGACGGTTCCCTGTTTCAATGGCTGGATCGGTTCGCGATTGCCGATGCGAACTTCGGTGATCTCGACAGGTGCCACGAACGTGCTGGGCTTGATGTTTTTCGGCAGGAAGTAGTTGACGCCATTCGGACCGCCGAATGCAATCGCACCATTGGCGAGCTTGGCTGCCGCACCACCGTTGAATTCCATCGACTGCAGGCCGTCGCGCATCGACGAACCCTGCGACACTCCTGTTTTCCGGCTCACTGCGACCAGACCGCGATTGGTGCTGACCCAGAACCGGTCAAGCGGTCCATCCAGGATGGCGTAGATGGTGTCGTCGCGCAGTTCGTCTGTTGCTGGCCAGGATGAGAATTGCCCGCCGCGTTCGTCGATCAGATCAATTCGGTTGAGACCGGCCTGGGTGCCGACCCAGAACGTACCGTCGGCATCCTGATGCATTGAACGAACGATATTGCTGGTTGGCGAGCGAGGATCGCCGGCATTGTGCTGGAACGTGCGCACACCGCCGGTCGTGGGATCGATACGGTGCAGGCCCTTAAGGCTGCCGGCCCAGATTTTCCCCTCACGGTCTTCGAACAAGGTCATGGTGGAGTTTGCTCGGGCAGAGCCGGGACGCAGTTCGTATGAGGTCCATCGCCTGGTAGACGAGTCGAAACGCGCGATACGATTACCCCGGTTTCCCGCCCACAGTACCCCACCGCGACTCTTCAGCAATGGACCGGAATCGGCTACCGTCGCACTGTCATCATCATCCGGCAGTGGCGGCAAGCGCTCGACAGCGCCGCTGGCCGGGTCGAGCTGCACAATCCCGAATTGGGTAGCGACCGACAATCGGCCATTGCCGGCGTCGGCGATCGAACGCACCGCCAACGGCCGATTTTCGTCGGCGATACCGAGCGCGCGCAGGATGTCGCCACGGTATCGCTGCCACTCACCGGTTTGCCAATCGTGGCGTTTCAGGCCATCGCCCATCGTTCCCATCCACAACGCATCGGCCGTGGGATAGAGGCTAACGATATTGTTCCCGCCAACGGCGTCGTCGCCGGGGCCGGGATCCTTGAGTGTCGAGAAACGCGTGCCCGCAGGATCGACCTTGTAGAGCCCCATGCTCGTCGTTGCAACCCACAAGAGTCCTGACCGATCCATCCACAAGGTATGGACGACGGTGTTCTGCACCGAACCGCCGGGAATGTCGTTTGAATCCACCGCAGTCACGTTCTCGCTTGCCGTGTCGAGCTGCATAAGTCCTTCGCGGGTCGTCGAGAACCAGAGTTTCCCCGGTGATGTCTCGACCAGTGCCGTTGCCGAACTGGCTACAGTCGACCATATCTGCCGCAAGCTATCCGCTCCGGTGACCTCGAACAGGCCCTGCGCGCAAGCGGCGTAGATCCGGCCGTTGCTCGACTTCACCAACGTGGTCGCCGACCCCGTCTGATCGGGCAAGACGGCCGTGGCGACCTTTGCGCCGGGCGCGATTCGGAACAAGCCCTTGTTTGCAGCGACCCAGAACGTGCCGTCGCTGGCGGCGACCCCGGACCGAACCGAAACCTGTCCTGTCTCGTTCGGGCCAACGGCGACAGTACGTAGCAGTCGGCCGTGCTCGCGCTCCAACAGCAAAAGTTCACCGCCGACGCCCACCCATAGACCTTCTGCGGTGGAGGCCAGCAGGCTGATGCTGCGTTCGCGGACTTCCGCCGCTTCGGGCTGGACGATGGTTCCTGTTGCTGGATCGAATCGCCAAAGTCCATCCGCAAGTAGGCCAACCCACAGTCGGCCTTCGGGATCGGTTGCCAGCGCGTTGACGACGCCTTGCAGGCGCTCGGAATTGTTATCGCTGCGGGGTTGTGGACGCCGGAACTCGTAGCTATCGAAACGCAGCAAGCCCGAATCGGTACCCAGCCAGACGAAACCGTCGCGGTCCTGGGTGAGTGAGCGGATGGTGTGCTGGGTCGCGCTTGCCGCGCTCTCAACCGGCTCAAAAAAATAGCGGTGCTCGGCCGAGCTGGCGCCACCGGCCGGTAATAGCCAAGTCAGCAACAACAAAGTCGTACCCAAGCTCGACAATTTCCGCCAAGCCGATTCCTGCTGGCGCCGCGTCGGCGTGCTCACGTGATTGCGGGGCCCCATCGATAAATTCTAACATTCACACACGCTCCGCCCGAGTTAGAACGGCAAAACCTTTGGCCTTCCTGGAAGTATCCCGCTGAGCCCACGCGCCGGGATTTGCGAGGTTGTCATTCAGTCAATGCATGTCATTGCAGCGCGTCATTTCGATAGGCGACCAGCAACTCCGCCGCGCCAGCGACCAGCAACTGACGGGCTACTTCTCTTCCGAGAGCCTGGCCTTGATAACGGTCCGCACAGGCTTTGGCCCGGATCAGCCGACCGCTGCTGACATCGCCGACCAGGCCAATCAACTCCAGCCCGTGTTCAATTTCGCGGCAGTAGCCGGCAATCGGGACATGACAACTGCCATGCAGAGCGTGGTTCATCGCGCGCTCGGCGCTGACGCATCGGGTGGTGTGTGGATCGTCGAGCACGCGAGTGATCTCGGCGATCTTGCGGTCGCCGCAGCGTTGTTCGACCGCCATGGCACCTTGACCGACCGCTGAAATCCAGTCCGGTGCCGCCAGCCGACCGCGAATACGGGTCGACATACCGAGCCGTTCGATGCCAGCGCAGGCAAGAAGAATGGCGTCGTAGTGACCCTCGTCGAGTTTGGCCAAACGCGTGTTCACGTTCCCGCGAAGGTCGACAATCGTCAAATCAGGACGAACCGCGCGCAATTGCGACTGGCGACGCAGCGACGAGGTTCCCACCCTTGCGCCCGAAGGCAATTCGGCGATGGACGTGTAATAGTTGCTGATGAACGCATCGGCGGGGTCGGCGCGTTCGAGGATGGCGCCGAGTTCGAAACCCGGTTCCAGATCCATCGGAACGTCTTTGAGCGAATGCACGGCGATGTCGGCGCGGCCGTCCAGCATCGCCAATTCCAGTTCCTTCAGGAACAGGCCCTTTCCGCCGATTGCCGCCAGCGGTCGATCCAGTATCTGGTCGCCGCGTGTGGTCATTGGCACCAGCTCCACCCGCAGCCGTGGATGCGCCACGCGAATTCGCGCTGCAACATGTTCGGCCTGCCACAGGGCCAGGGCGCTTTCGCGGGTGGCGATTCGAAGAATGGACATGGATCACAGTCGTTGGTTGGGCCGACTGGCAGTCTAGCCGGCCAGTCCGATCGCCACACCGACTACAAGGCGCGAAGCAGGCTGCGAATCGACGGCAGGTTTCGCCGACTGATTTCCAGTTCCACATCGACACCCGGAACGCTGGCCAGCACCCGCCCATCGGCGGAACGCGTCAAGCCGCTCAGATGCTCCCGCGCGACAAGGCAGTTGCGGTGAATGCGCACGAAGAGCGTGCTGAATTCGTCTTCCAGCGTTTTCAATGCGTCCTCGACCAGGACCTGGCCCCTATCATGGTGGACGACAACATACTTGTCTTCGGCGACCAGGCAACGGATCGACGACACCGGCACCAGGACAAGGTTTCCTCGCACGCGTGCGCACAAATGCGTGCGCTGGCGGGTCGGCATCGTTGCCGCAGGTGAGCGTTCGGTTCCTGTGAGGTAGCGCCGCGCGCGATCAATTGCCGCGGCGAGGCGATCCGCGCGGATAGGCTTCAGAAGGTAATCAACCGCATGCGCCTCGAACGCTGCCAGCGCATGCTGGTCATAGGCAGTGCAGAAGATCACCGCCGGCTCAGCGGCGAAGCTGGCCAGGTGGTTGGCGGCTTCCAGTCCATCCATGCGCGGCATGCTGATGTCGAGCAGGACCAGGTCGGCGCGCTGCTGCTCGACCACTTCCAATGCCGCATGCCCGTCTTCCGCTTCGCCGACGATTTCGCAATCGGGCATGCCGGCGAGCAAGGCGCGCAGGCGATCGCGGGCCGGCGGTTCGTCGTCAACGATGACTATGCGCATGGGAATTCCCGATCAAGGAACATGTCCGTTCAATGCTTATCGGCGGGCGGTTCCGGCAAGGTCAGGGTGACCACGAACGCGCCGATTGCCTGCGTGGTTTCCAGCGACGCACCGTCGCCGTAGTGATAACCGATGCGCTCTCGAATGTTGGCGACTGCGTGGCCATTGTGGCCTGAGCCTGCACTGCCCGTGTCGTCGTTTGTGCGCGGACCGATCGGACACGGATTGCACACGTTCAAGATGACGCAGTGCCCTTCACGTCGGCACGCCAGAGAAATCACCCCGCCTTGCGGCAACCGCGCGATGCCATGGATTACGGCGTTCTCGACCAGCGGTTGCAGTAGCAATCGCGGCATCGGCATCGCACGCGGCGCGTCATCCAGTTCACGCTGCACCGACAAGCGCGAGCCGAGTCGCAGTTGTTCGATGCGCAAATATTGTTCGACCAGGTCCAGTTCGTCGCCCAACGTCGCCATCTGCTGGTCGCTGCCCAAGGCAGCGCGGAACAGGTCGGATAAATCCTCGACGGCACGTTCCGCTTCGCTGGGACGGGTTCGGATCAGGCTGATGATCGTGTTCATGCTGTTGAACAAAAAGTGTGGCCGGATGCGCGCTTGCAAGGCGTCCACCTGCGCCTTCGACGCCGCTTCAACACGGGTGCGCCAGCGCTCGATGATGATGAGATAACGCAGCAAAGCCGCGCCTATCAGCGCACATATCAATGCGGTCGACCAGACGAAAGGATGGCCCGCCTCGCGCGAGCCGGTCAAACCGAGCGAGAGATTCAAGTCGATCCAGCGAATCGCGGACGCGGCCATGGCAGAAGTGACGATGATCGCAAGCCATGCCGACAACGCTCCAATCCACGGCCGCATGCGGTCCAGGCGATCGCGCAGCGAACACAGCGCGACCACGACCAACAGCGCCAGCCACTGCGCGTAAACGCTGCCAATTGCGAGGCGTTCCAACGCATCGACTCGTTCGGAACCGGGTGCCAGCACGACCACGAAAACCACCAGTTCGGCGACGATCATCACCGCGAACAAGGTCGGCAGCGTACAAAACGGTGGCAACCAGTACGTGCGTGGCGGTTTGCTGGCGATCAATGGGAGTCCGGTTAACTGGCGGCCATGCCGCTGCGGAATATTGCGCCGATCCAGTCGCGCAGGTCCGAGATTTCCTCCGCACAAACCTGATGCGCCATTCGGTAGCTGTGCCAATCGACTGGGTAGCCCAGCTCGCGAAGGAAGTCGCGACTCTGATGACCGAGGAACTCCGGCACTACCGGATCGGCGCTGCCGTGCCCGATGAATACAGGCAACTTCGCGTTCGTCGGCGATGCTTCAGCGGCAATCGTTTCGTGCAGGGGCAGGTAGCCCGACAAGGCAATCACTCCAGCTAATGCATCGGCGTGGCGTAGCGCAACCGATAACGCAATCGCCGCGCCCTGCGAGAAGCCGGCAATGAGAATGTTGCCGACGGCCACGCCGCGTTCGGCTTCGCGCGCGATCAAAGATTCGATTTGAGTGATCGATTCGCGAATCCCGATTTCATCCTGGCGCTGGGCAATCTCGAAGCCTTTGATGTCGTACCAGGCCGGCATGCGCATGCCGTTGTTGACTGTCACGGCGCGCGTCGGCGCATGCGGAAAAACGAAACGCAGCGGCGGCCAATCGGCACCGACCAATTCCGGAACGATCGGCTCGAAATCGTGACCATTCGCACCGAGGCCATGCATCCAGATGATGGCGTGGCGCGGTTGCGGTGCGGTTTCGATTTCAACGGAAGGCAGGATCATGAATGGCTCGGCGAGAAGGGATGGCGACAAGAATAGTGGACACTTGATTTGCCTGCGCGGCCGTCGTTCACGGCTTGCCGTTGTGCCATGTCGGACGGTCACGTGCGTGGATCGAGCAAGCCCCTGGGCAATTCTGCGATGGTGTCGGCAACTTGATCGAGAAAGCCACTCATCGCCGTGCTGCGGCGCCAGATCATCGCAATCTTCCGACTCGGTATCTCACCCTTGAATGCGACCAGTTGCAGGTTTGGTGACGGGCTCACCGGAGGCTTCACAGAAAGCACCGGCAGCAAGGTGACGCCGACATTTGCGCTGACCATCTGGCGCAGCGTTTCAAGACTGGTCGCGCGAAAGCCGTCCTTCTCAGCCGCACCCGACAACCGGCACACGTCCAGCGCTTGGTCGCGCAGGCAGTGGCCCTCGTCGAGCAGCAGCAAGTCCTGATCGGCCAAGTCTTCCATCTTCAGCGACTTTCGTTTGCCAAGTGCGTGGCCCGCCGGTACCGCCAGCACGAACGGTTCCTCGAACAGGAAACGTTCGTGCAATTGGTCATCGTGCAAGGGCAGGGCGAGAATTGCGGCATCGATCCGGCCTTCGCGCAACTGACGCAACAGCACTTCGGATTTTTCCTCGACCAGCAGCAGCTCAAGTCGTGGAAACCGGCCGCGCAGGGTCGGCACGACATGGGGTAGAAGATAGGGCGCCAGAGTCGGGAAGATTCCCAGCCGGATCGAGCCCGCTTCCGGGTCGCGCGTGCGCCGCGCCAGTGCGCGCATCTGCTCGACCTCGTGCAGCACTCCGCGCGCTCGCGAAGCGATGTCGCGCCCCACTTCGGTCAACAGCACCTTACGTGGCGTGCGCTCGACCAGGGTGACATCCAGCTCTTCCTCCAACTTGCGGATCTGCGTGGAAAGAGTCGGCTGGCTGACGAAACAAGCCGCTGCCGCGCGGCCGAAGTGCTTGAGATCGGCCAAGGCCACCAAGTAGCGGAGATCGCGAAGATTCATGGTGAGGCCAAAGGAAAAAGGGCAGGAACACGATAGGCTAGATCAATTGAACCAATAGTTTCAATCAACTTCATGGACGTCGGATCGACCCCATAAAAGTGGCTCAACATCCTTTGCGGCCCTGCTGCTTCCCATCCGCAGCTAAAAGGATTCCACCATGTTGACCGTTGGCGACCACTTTCCAAGTTTTGACCTCTAGTCCTGCATATCCACCGACAGCCTGGATTTTCCTCGCATAGCGGACAAGAGCTATGCCGGCAAATGGCTGCTGGTGTTTTTCTATCCGAAGGACTTCACCTTTGTCTGCCCAACCGAGTGCAATGGATTTTCCGATCTGACCGCGCAACTCGCTGATCGCGATACCCAGATTCTCTCCGCCAGTACCGACAACGAGTTCGTCCACTTGGCGTGGCAAAAGGATCTCAAGGATCTCAACGACCTCAAGTTCCCGATGCTGGCCGATACCAACAAGAAGCAGTGTCGCGCCCTTGGCATCCTTGATGAGGAAGAAGGGTTCGCCCGACGCGCCACGTTCCTGGTTGATCCAAACGGGGTCATCCAGTTCGCCTACATGACTGCCGGCAGCGTCGGCCGTAACCCGCAGGAAGTGCTGCGCGTGCTCGATGCATTGCAGACCGATGAGCTGTGCCCTTGCAACTGGAAGCAGGGCGACGCAACGATCAATCTGGCCGCTCCCTGATCGAATCAGTTGGACGGAATTGTCGACGGCGGCGCAACGCTGCCGCCGGTTCCACTCACTCTGAGCTTCTGTTCGCAACGAGCAGGCCCGTGTCAAAGACCGAATAGCAAAAACGTCGTCGTCATTCCCGCGAAAGCGGGATGACGACGCGTTTGTGGTGTCGCACTCTGGAATTTGAGCCCCCCGCACCGCTCTGATAGACCATCGCCGCTGTTTCACAACGCGCCCGACATCACTAGACGGAAATTTCATGACCCTGCAAAACCTCAAATCCCAAATCCCCGACTACGCCAAGGACTTGCGCCTGAATCTGGAATCGGTGCTCAGCGAAAGCGGCGCGATGGGCCTGACCAACAAGCAGATTGGCGTGATCGCGCTGTCCAGCGCCATGGCTTCCCGCCATGCCGGACTGACTGCCGCAGTCGCCAAATTTGCCAAGCAACATGCCGACGAAGCCGAGCTCAACGCCGCACGCTCGGCCGCCGCCATGATGGGAATGACCAACGTCTACTACCGTTTCACGCATCTGGTCGAAGAACCCGAGTACGCGACGATGCGCGCCGGCCTTTGCATGAACGTGATGGCCAATCCTGGCGGCGATAAGATCGACTTCGAGCTCGCCTCGCTCGCCGTTTCATCGATCAACGGCTGCGGTACGTGCATGGCGTCTCACGAAAAAACTCTGAAGAAGCATGCAGTCTCCGCGCAAGCTATCCAGAGCGCCGTGCGAATCGCCGCTGTGCTGCACGCCTTCGCCGTCGTGATTGAGCAGGCCGAAGCAGCAGCCTGGCGACCGCGATGGCAGCTCTCGTCGGCCGCCCGATTTTGCACGCGCTCGCGCGGGTGGTTCGATAAGCCGAGCCTCTCGAAATAGCCGTCGATTGGCGACGACCACGGTTCTGCCACGCCCGGTGCTGCTTTCTCTAGGAGCGCGCCGATAGCAAAGAGATCTCCCCGCCCGGATGGCGGAAACCTGTCGGTCCGCGTGCTCCGTTGCTTGTTCGCCGCCGTAGTCGGCACACCTCCCGATCAGTAGCGCGGGTCGCGCTCCCACGCCAACGCGGTGCGCGCGATCAAATCCAGATCGTCGTGTTCTGGAGTCCAGCCGAGCACGCTCTGGGCGCGGCTCGAATCGGCGATCAGTGATGGCGGGTCGCCAGCGCGGCGCGGCTCCTCGATCACCTTGATCGGGGCGCCATGCGCACGTTGCACGGCGTTGATCACTTCACGCACCGAATAGCCATAGCCATACCCGCAGTTGACCGTAGTTGACAGGTTGCCATCGCGCAGGTAGGCGAGGGCGCGCAGGTGCGCGCTGGCCAGGTCCTCGACGTGGATATAGTCGCGCACGCCGGTGCCATCGGCGGTCGGATAGTCTGTGCCGAAGATGCGCAAGGCATCGCGTTTGCCGACCGCGACCTCGGCTGCCACCTTGAACAATAGCGTCGCGGCGCACGTCGATTGGCCGATGCGACCATCGGGATCGCAACCGGCGACATTGAAGTAACGCAGGATCACGTGTCGCATTGCGCCGATGTGATCGAGGTCGCGCAGCATCCATTCGCTCATCAGCTTGGAGCTGCCGTACGGATTGATCGGCGAGGTCGGCGTGTCTTCGTTGACCAGTCCGCCGCCAGGAATTCCATAAACCGCCGCCGTCGACGAAAAAACGACTTGGTCAACGCCAGCCGCAATGCAGCATTCGAGCAAATTGCGCGTGGCGCAGGTGTTGTTGCGGTAGTAGCGCAATGGATCGGCGACCGATTCGGGCACGATCGTGCGCGCCGCGAAATGCATCACCGTGCCGACGTCGTGTTCGTCCAGTACTCGAGAAACCACGTCGCTGTCGCCGGTGTTGCCGACGACCAGTGGCGCGTCGATGACCGCCGCGCGAAAGCCGGTACTGAGATCGTCGAGTACGACGACGCGTTCGTTCGCCGCTCGCAACTGGCGCACCACGTGGCTGCCGATATAGCCGGCGCCGCCGGTGACGAGGATTGTGGATCGGCTCATGGTTAACGCAACTCGCGGCAAGAGTGATGGGCCATTGTAAATGGCCGCGCGAATTGCGAAAACGCATCCGACACGTTCGCCAATGACGTGCGTATTCATCGACTGCATGACGCGGTGCAAAAAAAACGAGGCCGGCCCGGTTCAAGGAAGATCACGCTGACGTGAGGCTGAGCATCAAAGGACAGGGGCGACGGCTTGCCGACCTGCTCAAAGCATCGTCGCTGGAGATACCGGGCCCGTAT
>JAYUYW010000289.1:0-3936 GCA_043752325.1 Rhodanobacteraceae bacterium
TTCAATGAAATCGGGAAGGTCCTGTGCTTTCGCCGAACCCACGAAGGCGAATACGGCCAGCGGAGCAAAAAACCAGCGGGTTGAAGTTGCGATCATTCGATTGACCTCGGGATATGAAAAAAGATGTCGGTTTTCATCGGCGCGGCTTGGATGGATCTTCCGCGCCAAAGTTCCTATGGGTCGCTGCCAGCGATGCATCCGATGTTCATTTCGGTACGACGGGATCCGGCACTGCGGAGATTGAAACGGCAATGCGTTGCACGGTTGCTGCCGGGACGTTTCCGAGCACGGTGTAGCGCCAACTGCTGTCGCGATGGATGTAGACATTCATCGCGCCTCGTGAAAGCGCAACGTCGTCACTGATCGGTTCGGGCGTCAGTTCGATATACGCCGACACGCTTGCCAAGCCGTCACTGAAAACCAGTTGCTCGCTGTCCTTGCCAGTCGACATGGCCTGCCGGGCACGCAACGAATAGCCCTTCGGCAAGTCGTTGACCAGCCAGCGCGCGTTTCCGCCAAGTGGCACGATGACATCCGGCGACGTGGTCGGCGCTGTCGCCTCAAGAGCTTCATCGTCAGGCACGCTGCCAACCGACAAGGTTACGAACATGTACTGCTCGACGGTGCTCTGATTGCCGTCGAGCACCGCAACTCGCAGCGGCAATTTATGCTCTATATCCAGCCACAAGCGGTAGCTGTAGCGATACGGATCGGTGGCGAGAATATCGACGACATTCGTGTGGTAACCGGCGACGCGATCCGGCGCGGCGATGAGCAGTCGATAGTTGTCGTTTGGTAGCGCTGCCGCGTCGGTTGGCACCAGCGGAAGGAGGCGCGCGGTCGCTCCGGTCGCGAAAGCCACGGGTGCCTTGCGATGCTGCTGCACCGTGATCGACTGGCCATGTCGCGTCGCTTCACCGGGCGGACCGGACAGACGCGTCAGCCGTTCGCTCTCATTGCCAGCTGCGGAGTGAACAATACGCAGGGTGTCGACGCGCAGGCCGCTCTGGAAGACGAACGATCCTACATAGTCCAGTGCGCGCAGCGAATGCGCCATCTGACGCAGTTGCTCGATAGGCGCGGGCGTTTCAGCGAGCGCGGGCATGGTCGCAAGCAGGCCGAAGAGAATCGCGAGGCAGCGCCGAGTAACGGAGGGGTCACGCGTGGAGCTCCAACTGCTCACGCGAGGAACGGCAGACCTGCCCCTTCCGCCACCGTCAAGCCGTATCGAAGCAATCGCCGTGAACATCGCTAGACGGAGCTTTCGATGCCGACCGATGACATCAGCGATCGCCGCTGCTGGCCTCGCGCGTGGCCTGGGCATCGTTGACCACGCCAATGTTGACCGGGCTGGTCAGCAAGACGTACGGAACGACGTTGGACGGACCAGCCTGACCAGCCGATTGGTAATGCTGGATCAAATACGGTGCGAGCCGACGATCCACGGCTCCCACCTGCCCCCAGTCGCTGACGGTCGACACCGTCAATGCCGGGATGCCACCGGCAGGCTGCAAAGCACCGTCACGAACATTGCTCGCGGTTGCGGTCGCAAGCGAAGCTTGCGCTGGTGCGTTGACCAGCAAGGGTTGGGCATTGAGACGTTGCGCACCGTTGGCGGCAAGGTCGGTAGCGGGATGACCGTCGTCGACACCGCCGGGCTGGGTGACCATCAATGCGGCAACTGCGACCGCAGCAGCAATCGCACCGCCGGACGCCCAGCGCAATAGCGGAAGTCGCTGCCGTGTCGGCAGCACTTCGGCCTGCAGGCGCGCAAAAATCACTTCCGAAAAATCGGAACGCAGAGCCAGAACCTCCTGACGTCGTAGGGTTTGCCGCACGACGTGATAGCTCGACCATCGCTTCGCAAGCTCTGGCTCGGCTTCTAGTCGGCGCAACAGGAAACGCAACTCGTCCTTGCCGAGTTCGCCGTCCATCAGCGCCGAAATATTTTCGCGGTAATCGTGGTTCATGGTCGTCGACCTATCTGTGTTGCGCTTGTCTGTATGGCAATTGGCGGCTTCTATGATGAAACGTCAGCTTCCATCGTCCCGATCGGACAACAGCGGCCGCAATTGCACTTCGATCGCCTCGCGCGCCCGGAAGATCCGGGAACGCACCGTGCCGATCGGACAGTTCATCGTCTCGGCGATTTCTTCGTAACTCAACCCATCCACTTCGCGCAGCGTAATTGCGACACGAAGTTCTTCAGGCAGGGCTTCGACCGTGGCAAACACCGTTTGTTCAATTTCCTGACGCATCAATTCGCGTTCAGGTGTCGCCATCTCGCGCAGCCGAAGCGAGCCTTCGTGAATCACTGCGTCCTCGATCGGAATATCGTCAGTCGGCGGCCTGCGTCCCTGCGAAACCAGATAGTTTTTCGCCGTATTGATGGCGATGCGGTACATCCACGTGTAGAACGCGCTGTCGCCACGGAAGGCATGAATGGCACGGTAGGCGCGCAGGAACGCCTCCTGCGATACATCCTGCGCCTCGCTCCAGTCGGACACGTAACGGGTGATGACACTGACGATCTTGTGCTGGTACTTTCGGACCAGCAGGTCAAACGCACGGGTGTCGCCACGCTGCACGCGCTCGACGAGTTCCTGGTCGGTCTCGGTTTCGCCCATCCGGGCACATCTCCCTGGTATGGGTCGGTCAGCGCAACGCTAGACCACGACCCTTAGATGAAAGTTTCATTGCACGGCTGATTGGCAGCACCCTGCTATTCAAGCATCGTCGCCCGGATCAGTAAATTGCGACCTTCCAGCATTGTCTTGAAGGCAACAGGTGCCAACGGCCTGCAGAACAAATAGCCCTGCAACGTGTCACAGCCCAAGCCGCGCAGGAAGTCCAGATGGTGTTCGGTCTCGACGCCTTCGGCAACCACCTTGCGATTCAGGTTGTGAGCCATGCTGATGGTCGCCTGGACGATGGCCTCGTCGTCGGGATCAACGCCGATGTTGCGCACGAACGATTGGTCGATTTTGATGTGGTCGGCCGGGAAGCGCTTGATATAGTCCAGCGATGACTGGCCGGTGCCGAAATCGTCGATCGATACGTTGCAACCAATCAGGCGCAAGGCTTGCAGTGTTTCCTGCAACTTCGGGATTGACTTGATGCTGACACTTTCGGTGATCTCCAGGTCGAGCAGGTGAGCTTCCAACCCGGATTCGGCCAGCGCCGACTCGACGATCTGGATCAGGTTGGTTTGCTTCAACTGCAGCGCGGAAAGATTGACGCCGATTCGCAGCGGCAACTGGAAATGATCATTCCAGCGCTTCGTCTCGGCGCAGGCGGTGCGCAACACCCATTCGCCGATCGGAATGATCAAGCCGGCTTCCTCAGCCATCGGGATGAAGAAGCCGGGACTGATCAGCCCAAGCTCGGGGTGCTCCCAACGGACCAGTGCCTCCATGCCAACAATGTCTTCGCTGTTGGTGTCGATCTGCGGCTGGTAATAGACGCGCAGTTCGTTGTTGCGTTGGGCCAGGCGCAGTTGTTCCTCAAGCGCGTATTTCTGCTGGTGGCTTTCCTCGGTCTTGGCAACATAGGCTTGGTAGGTATTGCGACCCATCGCCTTCGACGTGTACATGGCCTCGTCGGCACACTTGATCAGCTCCTCGGCGGAACTGGCGTCGTCCGGGAAGAAGCTGACGCCGAGTGATGCGGTGATATGAAGCTCAAGTTTGTTCGGCAGGTTCAGCGGCGCTTCCATCGAGCGCACGATCTTTTCGGCGGTTTTCAAGACATCGTCGCGATTGGTGATGTGGCGAAAAATCAGAGTGAATTCATCTCCCGCATAGCGCGCCACGGTGTCGGGCGCGCGTACGCTCGCGAGCAGGCGATGCGACACACTCCGCAACACCTGATCGCCCATCGCATGCCCGAGTGAATCGTTGATCTTCTTGAATCGATCCAGATCGAAGAACATCACCG
>JAYUYW010000290.1:0-3926 GCA_043752325.1 Rhodanobacteraceae bacterium
GACTGACGCCTTGCGCCTTCGCCAAGCAACTGGAAGAGAAGCGGTTACAGTAAACCCGGATTCCAAACCTTGCCGCTACTCAAAGCGGGGGGACGTCGCGTGTACCAACGAAACAAACGGGACAACCACAATCCCACGTTGCTCCTACGAACTGACGCGCTGATTTCCTACTGCTGCAGTTTGATCGCGCGTGCATGCTGTCGTCATGACCACCGCTCGCAGCAAGCTCGTTGATACCGATAGTCCCGGCCACTACCACTGTATCTCGCGCTGCGTGCGCCGCGCCTGGTTGTGCGGGTTCGATCAGTTCACCGGCCAGTCGTTCGAGCATCGTCGCGGCTGGATTGAAGATCGCTTGCTGGAACTGGCGGATATCTTCGCGATCAGCCTGTACGCCTATGCGGTGATGAGCAACCACGTTCACATCGTCGTGCGCGTGGACCCGGTCGCAACCCAGGACTGGTCGGACGACGAGATTGCCGCTCGTTGGGTCCGATTGTTTCCCGCGACATATGGCGGCGTGATCGATCCTGACGCCTGCCAGCGCAAGGAGCAGGCCTTGCTCGGCAACGCGGAACGACTGCAACAATGTCGCCAGCGGCTTGGCCGCCTGTCGTGGTTCATGCGTTGCCTCAACGAACCGATCGCGCGCCGCGCCAATCGTGAAGACGCATGCACGGGGCGGTGCTGGGAAGGCCGCTATCGCTGTCAGGCATTGCTCGACGAGGCGGCGCTGCTCGCATGCATGAGTTACGTCGACCTCAATCCCATCCGCGCCGGAATGGCCGATAGTCTGAAAACGTCGGAACACACCAGTGCCGCGCGGCGCATCGCATCCTTTCGGGCCGATGCCCGCGACGCAGGCGACGCGCTACAACCCGTGCGAAGCGGCGTTCGCGGCGTTCCGCTGTCCATCAGGGCGGATGCCTATCTGGAACTGATCGACTGGACGGCGCGCCTCGTTCGACCGGGCCGCCGCGGCGTGATTCCCGAAACTACGCCGCTCGTTCTCGGTCAACTGGGTCTACGCGAGCGACAGTGGCAGTTCCAGGTGCTGGGTATCGAGAGCCGTTACTTCCGCGCCATCGGCTGTGCCGAAGCGCTGATGGAAAAAGCCCATGCGATGGGACAATGCTGGCTCAAGGGATTGGGCACAGCACAGCAGCTGATGAGACCAACTACATAAGTTCACCAGCGTTGCAGGTGAACGACCATCCGTATCAAGTACACGCGCCGAGAGCCGACTACCCTGAGGCGGAGCTGGCGTTGTCGGAGACTGATTCGCGCCAGAGCGACTACTGGACCAACGTCGTTGCGTCTATCTGATCGGCAACAATACCAACAACGATTTGGTCATCGCAGCTACCTGGTCCGCGTAAAGCTGTCGACCGCTATTGATTGTGGATGTCCCGGTTATTGATGTCCCGGTTATTACCGGTTCCTACCAATGCGCAGCGAACACCTTTACCGATGGCCTACGCGCTTTCGATGCCACGGCGACGCGCCGTTCCGCACAAGCAGCGCGACGATCAATCGAAACCGTTGAAGAAAATCGATGGCGTGATCAGGTAGATTTCGTCGAATTGCGCAGTGAAAGTGCCACCGGCGGGATACTTCGTCACTAATGCGCGGACCTGGACGCTACGCGCGCCCGATAGCGCATTGACTGTTGAACTCTGGCTGACCCAGCAGTCACGTGATTGTGGCGTGGGGCGTCAACGGCGACTCGCCGCAGCCCGGCGACTACGACGGCGATGGGAAGGCGGATATGGCCGTTGTGCGAAAGTAGTAGTTGCGTAGCAACAATGTGATGTTTTGGTCCTACGATCTGACGCGCCGATTCCCTGGTGCTGGAAATTGATCAGACGGCCATGCTGTCGGTACGTGACCCGCTCGCATTAGCTCGTCGATGTCGATAGTCCCGGCTACTAGCAGTGCGTTTCGCGCTGCCTGCCTCTTGCTTGGTTGTGACTGCTCGATCGGCAAATGGCGGGCGTCACGAGTGGAAAGATTGCAGGACGCCCACAATTACAACGGGATAGTGGCTTTCCCGGATGTTGCGGCTGTTGTTTATGGCTGTCCCGGATGTTGGCTGGCTGTCCCGGATGTTGTCGCTGTCCCGGATGTTGTTTCCTGAGCCACGCAGTGGTTGACCAGGAAGACCCGTTGAACTCCTATCTGAAGATAGGTTCGGGCACAGCTCCCAAGCTAAGTACGATGGGCATCATGCGTGCGCCATCGGTGCGGGCGAGGCTGGTCAGCTTGGCAGCCTGCGACAGTGCGCTGGGAAATAACGTCGGCGGTAACGGCCTGCTCGGGCTGACGCGTGAATTCCAGCTCGCCGGCGCGCAATCGGTTCTGGCGACGCTCTGGCGTGTTTCGGATCTGCCGACACAGCAGTTGAGGATTGCCATCTACTCGGAGCTCGCTGTCGGGCAGCCTCTCGATCTCGCACTGGCCCATGCCCAGCGTCAACTGCTGCACTCCACGCCGACACTCTGGGAGCACTGGCTTGGGTCCGCGGAGGATCCGGGTGACCCGTACTATTGGTCACGATTCGCGCTCAGCGGTTCGCTTTATTGACGGGCCACGAATTGCGCTGAATCGCGCTTTTGATTCGGCAGAATCCCGTTGGCGAGGTGGGTCAAGATCACGGGTTTGATTTCCGCGGGCGCGCCTGCCAGCCGACATGTTGAATGTCACCTTGATTGGCATCCAGCGGAACGTCGTGTTCTGACCCCTTTCCGCTGCTCATTGCACCGGGCACTGTGCCGTCACCGAATCGAAACTGGCCCGGAACAGGACATCGGCCGCGCTCAACACGACAACGACGAGTGGCGTTGATGCCACGCTGGCGGTGTTGTTGCCGTCCCCGCTGTAGCCGGCACCCAGCAGGTAGGTGGTTGCAGTGGCACTTGGAGAGGTCAGCGCGCTGCTGGTGCAGGTTGCCGTTCCCCCCGACAAGGGGGCGCTCGAGCACAGCGTCTGGAAATTACCGTCATTGAAAGTGACGGTCCCTGTCGGGCTCAAGCCGGTCACCGCGGCACTGAATGTGAAGGGCTGCGACTCGACAAAGGTACGCATGCAGGTGCTGCCGAGAACAAGCGAGGACGTCACTTTGCTGATGCTCAATATCTGCGACGCCGAACCTGCAAGGTAATTGGCGTTGCCCGCCTGGCTGGCCGCAATGGTGCAATTGTTCGTGCCCACCTGGATGCCCGTGACGACACCGCTCGAGGAATTCACCCAACAATCTGCAGAAAGCGTCGAATACTGGATCGGATTGCCCGAATTGGGATTGGCACTGGTTGCAACGACTGTCCCCGTGCCACCTACGGTCACGGTCGGTGCCGGACCGAAGGTGAGGAACTGGCTGGCTTGTCCGACAACCTGGGCCAACGTGGAAGAAACGGCGCCACCGTAGTTTGCGTCGCTGTTGTACTGCGCAGAGATGTAATGCGTGCCCACGCCCAGCAACGTCGTAGAGTACGTCGCGACCCCACTGCCATTGAGTGCGGTGCTTGCGAGGATGCTGAAGCCATCCATGAAGGTCACCGTTCCCGTCGGCACCGGGCCAGAACCCGATACGGTTGCCGTGAACATGACGTTCTGGCCAGGCGTCGACGGATTTAGAGACGACACCAATGTCACTGTAGGCAGGGGCAGGCCATTCAGTGAAGTCAGCACTACGTCATTATTGCCGCTGCCGCCGATGTAGCTGAGGACAAACTGGTAGACCGTATTGAGCGTAATGACACTGCCTTCGGGCTGGCCGTTGAAGATTCCGCTGATCGGATCGGTGCCATCGTTGTTTATCACCACGAAGGTCTGCCCTTGTGCCGGAATGAAACTCGGCGACAAGGAGACATTGAGTGTAGAACCAGCGCCCAGCGACACGGTGCCTGTGGTGTTGAGTTGGCTGTAGC
>JAYUYW010000291.1:0-3922 GCA_043752325.1 Rhodanobacteraceae bacterium
TGAGCGCGAAGGCGTGAAAAATGTATGGACCAGCTACGCGGTCGAGAAAGCCCAACGCGAGGCAGCAGGGACATTTGTCGCGCCGTTCGACGGGACGCACGGCTGGTACTGGCTCAATCGAGGCACAACGCACGTCGTCGTGACCGTATCGGTTTCCGGCTTCCAGTCTTCGCTTTATCGGCCTTGATCGTCTCACGCCCGCGTTTGCAAGCTCACCGACTCACGCGAAAGCTACAAAAAACCCCGCTTTCGGCGGGGTTCGTTGCTCTACAAATGGCGGAGCGGACGGGACTCGAACCCGCGACCTCCGGCGTGACAGGCCAGCATTCTAACCAACTGAACTACCGCTCCAATGTTGTAAATCTCGTACGTGCTACTTGAACATGCTGCGTAAAACTGGACCCAGAACTCCATCAAGGCTGGACTCATGCCGATGCGCTGGCGTGTTCCGTGTCGCACATCCGGCAGGGATGCTTGAACCTCGTGGCGTCCCCAAGGGGATTCGAACCCCTGTCGCCGCCGTGAAAGGGCAGTGTCCTAGGCCTCTAGACGATGGGGACGCATAGAGAAACAAGGTGAAGCTTGCTGCTGAAACCAATGAAGCCTTGAAACCTGGTGGAGCCAGACGGGATCGAACCGTCGACCTCTTGCATGCCATGCAAGCGCTCTCCCAGCTGAGCTATGGCCCCATGAGCAGGGGGCAAGAATATAGGTAGACAGCGCCGCCACGTCAACTGGTTTTTCCGCGAAGGGTCGGTTTCTTACTGGGGATAAACGCCGCAGCGCCGTCTGGTCGCGAACATGTGCGCGCTACGTGTGGCCCGATTTTTCACAGTGGACGTTGCGCGGTTTGCGGAGAGCCGATGGTGATTACGGTCAGTGGCCCCCATCCAGGTCCAACGCATAAACGGCCATGCCGTTGTCGATATCCTTTAACCAGCGCACGTGGCCAAGTCCGGCCGCGCGCGAGAATTCGATCTTGCCGGCTGCCGTGGTGAAGACCACGTCACCTTTCGTTTTCACCACTGCGAAACGCCAGGATCGGTCGCTGCCGACATCGGCGCGGCGCAGGTGTCTGGCGTCGCGCACCCAGTCGATCAGCACGTTGCGATTCATGTCGGGCGCGTCGATGACGATGTTGCTGCCGTCCATGCCCGGAAATTGGCCACCGCCGCCGGCGCGGTAGTTGTTGGTGACGACGATGAAAGCTTGTGTGGGATCGACCGGCTGACCTTGATAGCGCAAGTCCTTGATGCGGTCGTCTTCGGCACGCGTGATGTCGATCAGATAACTGACGCCGCCTTGGATCACATCGAAGTTGTAGCCAGAAAACTTGCGGTTGATCAGATCCTGCGGTTCCTTTTTTGTCGGGTCGATGCGGTTGAAGCGTTGCGCGGATCGTTCGAGCCAAGCCTTAAGGCCAGTGCCGGTGACTTTCACGGCGGCGAGTGTGTTGGGGTACAGGTAAAGATCGGCGGCGTTGCGGATGGCGAGCGGGCCGGGGGCAATGTCGGTGTAGTCGGTCGCACCGCCGAATCCGCTCTTGAACGGTGCTGAGGCTGACAACACTGGCACGCCTTCCAAGGCCGGCAGGTTTTCGGCGATGTAACGTTCCGCGTATTCACGCTGCGCCATGTTGACGGGCTGCAACGCCGTCACGTCGCCCACCTCGGCGAAATAACTGGTCATCGCAAAATCGCTATCGCCGATGGGCGTGGAAACGTACTTGATCGTGGCTTGGTGCTCGTTGCGGACCATGGCTTCGATGGCCGGGTCGGCCGCGACCACGCTGCCGTCGTCACGCTTGATATTGCGGACCTCGGAATGGGTCGCCGCCGGATCAATCCGCCAGCGCCCATCGCGGCGCACCAGACCCAGCTCGATCACGCCCAGACTCTTGCCCCAGAAGTTGCCCATGACGGCAGGTTTGCCATGGATAAAGCCGCGAACGTTGTCGACATCCTGCATCGATGCGAAGCGCGATTTCGGGTTGCCGGGATCAGGGAAGGGTTGATGCGAATGTCCGAGCAACAAGGCATCAATGCCCGGAAGCTGGGCGAGGTACCAGTTGGCGTTCTCCATGCCCGAGCTGTAAGGCGAGGTGTCGATACCGCCGTGCGAGATCGCGATCACCAAGTCGACCTGCTTGGCTTGCAATTCTGGAAGGTAGCGATCGGCGGCTTCGACCAAACCCATGGTCGTCACCTTGCCGGCCAGCGAGGTCTTGTCCCACTCCAGGATCGACGGCGGAGTGAAGCCGAGCACGCCGACGCGGATCGGGACGCTCGCATGCGAGCCATCGGCGCGGATGACATCGAGATTGCGTTCCAGCACAAGATACGGTGGAAACAGCGGCTCGCCGGACTTGGCGTCGAACACATTCGACAGCACGAGAGGAAAGCCCGGCCCGTTGCATGGTTTGCCGGTTGTGCCAGCCGCTGTCAGCGGTATTCCAGTCACCTGCGACAGGAAGGCCAGGCCATAGTTGAACTCGTGATTGCCGATGGTGCCGGCGTCGTAACCGAGCACGTCCATCGCCTTGTACATTGCAAGCTCGTTCTCGCAAGGCAGCGGCTGCGCACCCGCCTGCAAGTCGGCCAGCGCAGTGCCCTGAATGGTGTCGCCGGCGTCGAACAACATGGTGTTGGGATACTGATGGCGCGCTTCGCGGACGAGGCTCGCCAAGCGTTCGAAGCCCAGCGACGTGTCTTCGCTGAGCTGGTAATAGTCGTAGCTCAGCACGTTGCTGTGCACGTCGGTGGATTCGAGCAGCGCCAGAGTCGTGCGCGTGCCGTCAGCCACTGACGATCGCGGGTTGGTTGCGCAGCTGGCGCCCGCGATGGCGATCGCGATCAGGAGCAGTTTGGAACTTGTGGAAACAGGGTTCATGGCAACTGGCCCGCAGCTACTGGAGCGCGCATTCTGCCTCTCACGAATGACATTCGATAGTTCGGTGCATGACCAATGGCCGCTTGCGCCGTCACGCGCGAAGGTGCAGCCTGCCAGCTCTTCCAGCGGAGTGCGCCATGACTTGTCCACGCCTTTCCACCAGCCTTCTTTTCGGAGTGCTGGCGTTCGCCAGCGTCAACGCATCGGCCCAAGCGCCGGCGCCCGACAAGGGCGAGGAAACGTTCCGTGCGCTTTACAAACAGCTGGTCGAAATCAATACGACGTTGTCATCGGGCAGTTGCACCAAGGCCGCCGAAGCGATGGCCAAGCACCTGCGCGATGCCGGGTTTGTGGCCAGCGACATGAAAATCCTCACGCCGAAAGACCGCCCGAACGACGGCAACCTGATCGCTACCTTGCCCGGCAAGGATCGCAACGCATTGCCGATACTGTTGCTCGCGCATCTCGACGTGGTCGAAGCCAAGCGCGAGGACTGGGAGCGCGATCCTTTCACCCTAGTCGAGGAGGGCGGCTTTTTCTACGCCCGTGGCAGTAGTGACGACAAGGCGATGGCTGCGGTGTTCGTCGATAGCCTCGCCCGCTACAAGGCGGAAGGATTCGTCCCGCAGCACGACCTGAAAATGGCGTTGACCTGTGGCGAGGAAACGTCCGACACGTTCGACGGCGTCGACTGGCTGATCAAGAACCATCCCGATGCACTCAAGGCCGCGTATGCGATCAACGAAGGTGCAGGCGGCGAACTCGACAGCAACGACAAACCAGTCGCCCTGCAGGTACAAGCGGGCGAAAAGATCTACCAGGACTTCACCCTCGAATCGACCAACACGGGAGGGCACAGCTCCAGACCGATCAAGGACAACGCGATCTACCACCTCGCCGCGGGCATTTCGAAGATTGGCGCGTACCAATTCCCGATTGCATTGAATCCGGTCACGCGCAGCTACTTCAGCACCCAGGCCGAACTGGCCGCAGCAAGCGTCGCAACTGACATGCGCGCCGTGCTTGCCAATTC
>JAYUYW010000292.1:0-3920 GCA_043752325.1 Rhodanobacteraceae bacterium
CACCGGGTAGCGCGAGCGGTCAGCACGCAAGGTCACGTCGTATTTCGCCAGCACATCCGGCCGATCAGGGAACCAGGTGATTCGTCGGAAGCCTTCCGCTTCGCATTGGGTCAGCAGGAAACCGTCATCGTCACTCCCGCTCAGGTACAGCCCTTGCAGTTTCGTATTGGCCGAAGGATCGATGCTGCTGCGCGTTTCGATCAGCGCCTTGGCGCCGAGGCTGCGGATGCGAAGGCCATGCTCGGAGAGTTGAAAGTCGCGACCATCGGCGATTTCGCCATTGACCTTCAGCTCCAGAAGTTTCAGGTCTTCGCCGTCCAGCCACAGGTCTGCTTCGGGTTGCGTGGTGTCTCGCTCAAGATGCAAACGTGCCGATACCAAGGTGTTACGGGCGGCCAGTGAAATATCGAGCTCAACCAGTTCGACGCGCCATGCGGGCGGTCGGTAGTCGTGGAGGAAGATGAGCGGCTTGGCGATATTGCTGACGGGTTCTGACATGGACGGTGCGGCTCGCGCGTGATCGTGGCGTGCTGGCAATGGCCGGCCACGCTATCACGCGACTGGCGCACGCGTTACCGTGCGCGCCTGATCCCGAAAATCTTCTGGAGGAATCATGTTTCCCGACTTCGCCGCCGTAGAGCGCGCCGCCGAACGCATCGCGCCGTACATCGCCGCGACGCCGGTTTTGCAATCGACCAGCATCGACGCGCTGGCGGGCGCGGAGCTGCATTTCAAATGCGAGAACTTCCAGCGCGTCGGCGCCTTCAAGTTTCGTGGCGCGAGCAATGCCGTGTGGTCGCTGGATGCGGACATGGCACAGCGCGGCGTGGTTACTCATTCATCCGGCAATCACGGCGCAGCGCTGGCGCTCGCTGCCCGCACTCGCGGCATAGCGGCGCACGTGATCGTGCCCGAGGGCGCAGTCCCGTCGAAGGTAGCTGCGATTGCAGCATTCGGCGCCACCCTGCATCGCTGCGCGCCAACGCAGGCCGCACGCGAGGCGATGGCGGATGACGTGGCGCGCACTACGGGCGCAACCATGATTCATCCCTACACCAATCCGGACGTTATCGCCGGGCAGGGCACCGCCGCGCTTGAGTTGATTCGTGAGCGTGGTCCGTTCGACGCCATCGTCGCGCCGATCGGCGGCGGCGGCCTGCTGTGCGGAACCGCCATCGTGACGCGTGCGTTGTTGCCGGATGCGAGCGTGCATGGCGCGGAACCATCGGGTGCCGACGATGCCGCACGATCACTCGCTTCGGGATGCCGCATCGAAAATTTCACGCCGGACACCATCTGCGATGGACTGCGTGCGCTGCTCGGTGAAATCAATTTCACGATGTTGCAGCACATGAAAATTTCGGTGTTGACCGTCAGCGATACGGAAACCATCGCCGCGATGCGATTGGTTTTCGAGCGTCTGAAAATCATCGTCGAACCGTCGTGCGCCACCGTGCTGGCAGCGGTTCTCAAGCATCGCGACGTGTTCGCCGGAAAGCGGGTCGGCTTGATCCTGTCCGGCGGCAATGTTGATCTCGACCGGTTGCCGTGGCAGCAGTAATAGCTATGCTGGTTGTTTTTTGCCACCAAGGTTGAGCACCGCCAGCGCGATACCAATCGCCGCGATGCCGAACGCTTCGATCGAGCTGGGTCGCTCGCCCAAAATCAACCACGCAAATCCAATGCCACCCAGCGGAATCACCAGGCTGGACATGCCGGCAACATGGGCCGGCAATTGCTCGACCACGTAAGACCACAGCAGCCATGCCAGGCATGAGGCGAGCACTGCGTTGAAGGCGACCGCGCCAATGAACCAAGGGGTCCAGTCGAAGCCGCGCTCGGGAACCAGCAACGTGATCCCGATCAAGCCCAGTGCGCCAAACAACATCTGCCATGCGGTCAATGACAGCACATTCACCGCGCGGCGCCGGAACAGGCGCTTGGACAGGACCACACCGATTCCCCAGGCAAGGCCGCCAAGGATTGCCAGCGCAGCACTTTTCATGCCGCCCAGGCCATTCCAGGGTTCGACGACCAGCACCAAGCCGACGGCGGCAATTGCAATGCCTGCCTGGTGACGACGGGTAGGCCGCTCGGCCAGCAAGGCCCAGGTAATCAAGACCACCCAGAAGGGCATCGTGTAGGCGAGCAACGCCGTCTTGCCGGCGCCGCCTTCGACCAGCGCCCATTGCACCAGTGCCTGGAATAAGGTCGTCTGGGTTAAGCCGATCAATACAGTTTCCAGTAACGGCGGAGGCCGGAGTGATTTGCCACTCACAATCAAAAAGCCGAACAGGATCACGCAACCAATTGCGTAGCGCAGCGCGGAGAATTCGAACGGCCCCGAATACTGCAGGGCCTGCTTCATCACGATCCAGTTGAAACTCCAGATCAGCGACACGATGGCAAGCGCAATCAGGGCGCGATGACGGGCGAGCAGGGGCATGGCGCAGTCTGCAGAAGTAGGCCGCCATGATACGGCGATGGCGCAACTACAATGAGCGTTTCGCGTTTGTCGGAATGAACTCATGGCGGCATCGACAATCACTATCTGCGGCTGGGCCTTGGGTAGCGACGGCGAGCGCGTCTACCACGACAACGAGTGGGGCGTGCCGCTGCACGAGGATCGTGGCTTGTTCGAGTTCATCTGTTTGGAAGGCGCGCAAGCTGGGCTGTCGTGGCGCACGGTGTTGAATAAGCGCGAACGCTATCGTGAAGTTTTCGACGGCTTCGATTTCGCGAACTGTTCGCAGATCGCGGATGCGCGCATCGAAAAGCTGATGCTCGATCCCGGCATCATCCGCAATCGCATGAAGATCACGTCGGTGCGCGACAATGCTGTTGCAGCATTGGCAGTTGTCGATGAATTCGGCAGCCTCGATGCATTTCTGTGGTCGTTTGTCGATGGCAGGCCGGTCAACAATCGGTGGCGCAGCATGGGCGAAGTGCCGGCATCGACCAGTATTTCAGACTCCATGAGCAAACAAATGAAGAAACGTGGATTTCGATTCGTCGGTTCGAGGATCTGCTATGCGTTGATGCAGGCGACCGGTATGGTCAACGATCATCTGGTTGGCTGCCCACGTCATTTGGAGTGCAAGAACGCATGATCGTCGACACCGCGCAAGACTTCCTCGCCGCTGTGGCTGCACGGCCATATCCGAGGTGCCATCCGTCGACGGCTAAAGCTGCGTTTCTGGTGGCACCGGATGGATTCCAGTTGGCGGCCGAGTCCGCGCAGGACAATCGCTACATGGCGATGGACGAGCGCATACATGCAGATCGCGCCCGGGCTCAGCACGCCGAACTGGTTCGTCGGCTGAGCGCGTCACTGCCGACATTCGCGTTTCCCGGCTATCCGGAATGCCCGGACGGCTTGTTCCCAAACAATGTCCATGCCACCGTCAGTGGACGCCTGATCATCGGTCGCATGTGCCATCAGGTGCGCCGTCGTGAAGCCGAACGACACGACATCCACGAGTTCTTCAGATCCGTACTGGATTACGAGATCGTCGATTTGTCCGACCAGGATTTCGTCGCCGAGCTGACTGGTGCGCTGGTGATTGATCGCTCGCGCGGGATTGGCTTCTGCGGTTTGTCGGATCGCTGCGACCGCGCTGGCGCTGAAGCCATGCACGATGCGTTCGGACTTGAGCTGACGTTCTGTTTCGATCTTGCCGACGGTGAATACCACACCAATGTCGTGCTTGCGATTCTTGCCGGCCGCGCGGCGATCATCGCGCCGGATGGTTTCGCAGACGCAGATATACCGGCGGCGATCACAGCATTTTACCAAGGCCAGTCTTTGCTGCTCGATCAAGAGCAGAAGGGTGCATACGCGGCGAATGCGATCACACTGGATGACAGTCGGGTGTGGATGAGCGAGACGGCTGCCGCATCGCTATCCGCTCGGGATCACG
>JAYUYW010000293.1:0-9737 GCA_043752325.1 Rhodanobacteraceae bacterium
AACACCGGCGATTTCGCGTAAAGCGTGCGTGAGCGCGGCAACGCGGGCCGATGCGACGGCATCACGGTTTCCTAACAGCGTCGCTTCAATCTCGGCTAACGGCGTGAACAACTCCTCGAAGCCTGCGATCTGCCCAGCAAACTCCGATGCCGGATCGCGTTCTCGCTGGTGCAAGGCAGCGGCGATTACGGATTGCCACGATGTGATCGAGACACACGAAAGATCTAGATGGGAATCCAGCGTTTGCGTCAAGGGATGACGCGGCTCGCCCTGTTGTGAGCGCAACAGCTCTTCGTTCCACCAGCCCAGTTTCGCCACTGCGACATCGCCTTCGCGTATCGCAAAGCAGGTGTGCGCCAGTTCTCGCGACAGGCAGGCGAAGGCGGCTTCGCTGGCGCGTTGCGACGGCGGCAGGAAGTTAAGCGTGATGCCGAGTTCGGGTTCTACGGCGACCCATTTCGCTACGAAGCTGTCCAGTGCCCGCTTGCTGTCGTCGTGCTCCATGCCGCGCTATTCCAGCGAAGCGTGAAATTGCGAAGCTGTGTCGAAGATTTCGTCGGCACCCCAGTTTTCAGGATCACCGCCGTCGAGATAGCCCCACGCCGCAGCGATCGTCCACGCTCCTGATGCATTGCCGGAATCCACATCACGGCGGTCGTCGCCGACCATCATCGTCAACGCCGGATCAACGCCGATCATGGCGCAGGCATGCAGAACAGGTTCTGGATCGGGCTTGCGCGTGGCCAATGTATCGCCGGCTACCCACGCGGCACATCTATGGAGCAGTCCAAGCTTGCGCAGAATGGGTTCGGCCATCCAACTGGCCTTATTCGTGACCACGCCCCAAGCGATTCCTCGCACCTCCAGCGACGCGAGCAGCGCCTCAATACCATCGTATGGCCGCGTCTCGACGACGATGTCCTGCGCATAAATTTCCAGATAGCGATCGATCAGCGCATCAATGCGTGCCTCATCAGCGTTCGGCAGCGCTTGGCGAAGTATCGCTTTGCCACCTGCCGACACTACCCGTCGGACACGCTCGCCATTCGGCGGCGGTTCGTCGATTTCAACGCACAAGCGCTCCGCAGCAAGGATCAGATCGGGTGCGGAATCAACCAGCGTCCCGTCAAGATCAAATAGAACAGCGGCGGGTGGAACAGGACGTAACGGCATCGGCACTCACAGTGAAGGACCGCAGCACAGCCACGATCGGAAGAACGAATCAGGCAGCCGGTTTGACTGCGCAGGCGATGTAGTTGACGTCGACGCGATCAATCAACCGCGCGTTGCGCGTCAGCGGATTCCAGGCAATGCCGGAAAGATCGGTAAGCTCCAGCCGCTGCCTGCGCAATGCCGCCGCAAGTTCGGATGGCTTGATGAATTGCGCGTAATGGTGGGTACCGCGCGGTAGCAGTCGCATCAGGTATTCGGCACCAACGATGGCCGCACCAAATGCGATCGGCGTGCGATTCAATGTCGACATGAACAGCTTGCCGCCGGGTTTAAGCAGACTCGCGCAGGCAGCGATCACGCTTTCCGGATCCGGTACGTGCTCAAGCATTTCCATGCAGGTAATTGCGTCAAAAGACGGCGGATTATTCACCGCAAGATCTTCAACCGTGATTTTTCGATAGTCGACGCTGAGCCCACTTTCGTGCAGGTGCAGCCGCGCCACATCAAGTAGCGCAGGCGCGAGATCGATTGCCGTCACCGTGGCACCTGCACGCGCCAGCGCCTCGCTGAGAAGCCCACCACCGCATCCGACATCAAGCACGTTCGCGCCTTTCAGCACGACACGTTCGGCGACAAACGCCGCGCGCAACGGGTTCAAGTCGTGCAAGGGGCGCGATTCGCCATCCGGGTCCCACCAGCGATTGGACAGCGCCTCGAAACGCGCGACTTCGGCGGGATTGACGTTGCTGCTTTGCATGGCACCGAGTTGGATATGGTGGGTCCCGCAGTTTACCCGCTGTGCGCATGGTGCCCTGTGGTGCGCTGTCACGGTGCCGCTGGACATCGCTGCCACGGTGTGGAATAGATCACCGCACTTCTCCATGGCGACATCTTCCATGACAACCAAGGATCGCGAGATCACTCTCATCGGCGCGGGCCTCGTCGGCGGCCTTCTTGCAACCTTGCTGGCCCAACGCGGATTCAAGGTTGCGGTTTTCGAACGCCGCGCCGATCCGCGTCGCGCCGGCTACGAAGGCGGCCGCTCGATCAATCTTGCGCTGGCGGAACGAGGGCGGCATGCCTTGCGAGTTGCGGGCCTGCAATCGGTGATCGATCCCATCACCGTGATGATGCGCGGGCGGATGGTCCATCCGGTCGAAGGCAAATGTCTGCCCTTGCAACGCTATGGCCGCGACGACAGCGAAGTGATCTGGTCGGTCAGCCGCGGGGCGTTGAACATCGCCGTGATCGATGCTGCCGAAAAAGCGGGCGCGATCATTCATTTCGACCAACGCCTGGATCGCGTCGATTGGGACCAGATGCGTCTGCACGTGACCGACGATCAGACCGGCGAGTCGCGTGAGGTGCAAGCGACTTGCCTGATTGGCAGCGATGGCGCTGGCTCTGCGTTGCGTCGAGCAATGTCGGAATTCGCCGATCTAGGCGAAGGCTTCGAGCCACTCGACCATGGCTACAAGGAACTGGAAATCCCTGCGCTGGCGGATTTTCCGGTTGGAAGTTTGCCGGCCGGTCTGCAAGCCGCGGCCGCGCGCGGCGAACGCTATGCGATGGAACCTAACGCCCTTCACATCTGGCCACGAGGCAATTACATGTGCATCGCGCTGCCTAATTCCGAAGGTAGTTTCACGGTGACGCTGTTCCTGCCGAACGAGGGTGATCCTTCTTTCGCCACGATCACGAGCCGAGACGATGCGATGACATTTTTTCGGCGCGATTTCGGTGATGCCGTGCCGTTGATTCCCGATCTCGCCGACGATTTCGCAAGCAATCCGGTAGGCATGCTCGGCACGCTCTATCTGGATCGCTGGAATATCGACGGTCGGGCCTTGCTGGTTGGCGATGCATCGCATGCCATCGTTCCATTCCACGGCCAGGGCATGAACTCGGGCTTCGAAGACGCCGTCGAACTCGCTGACCTGCTCGCCGCATCACCCGATGACATCGCTGGAGTGTTCGACGAATTTTCCCGTCGCCGCAAACCCAATGCCGACGCCATCGCCGAGATGGCGCTCGACAATTACGTCGAAATGCGCGACCGCGTCGATGACCCCGACTTCCTGCTGATGCGCGAACTCGATCGCGCGCTCAGCGACGCGGTGCCGACGCACTGGATGACACATTACGCGATGGTCACGTTCAGTCGCATGCCGTACTCGGTAGCGCTTGAGCGTACGCGCATGGGCGAAGCGCTCCTTCGCGAGCTGACGGCCGGCAAAGCCAGCCTCGATGAGGTCGACCTTTCGCTCGCACGTGCGCGCGTGTTGGCGGCAATGCCACCACTTCCTTCTTTTTGATTCGCCTGCGGCGCACGTTTTTTTTTGCTGTCGCCGGACTGGTCAAGCGTTTCGCCGCGTTGCCGCTTCGCTCTCTGTTGTTGCTACGCTCGTTTCGGCTGTCGCCAGACTGGTCAACTTCTCCACGTCGTCATCCCCGCGAAGGGGGGATGACGACGCGGAGAGGATGAAGCGGCTCGCGCACCGAAGGCGCGAGAAACGCTAGCCCAGCTTGGCGACAGCCAAATAGAAGACCGCGAGGCGTGCCGCAGCTAAACGACCAGCCTCGTTCAAGGCGAAGTCGAAGGGGCGATATCGATCACCACATCCACGCGCAGCCCGATGGGTAGTCCGGGTTGCCCAGACAACTCGATCAGGGCTTCGAGCACCTTGGTGTCCTGCTTCTGGGCGGGGTTGTCGGAAGCAAGATTCCGACGCCCCATGCGGCGGCTGACTTGGCGGACGGTGCCTTCGAAGACCTGGTCGGGGAATGCGTCGCTGGTGACAGTCGCGGATTGCCCTTCCTTGACGTGACCGATGTCGAGTTCGTCGATGTCGGCGCGGACAAACAAGTGTGAGATGTCGCCAATCCGCGCCAGTGGCAGCGGCGACAGCGCGACCAGGGTTTCGCCTTCACGCAGGTCGCGTTTCAGGACGACGCCGTCAATGGGCGAGCGAATCAGCGTTTTTTCATAGGCGGCTTCCGCACGATCCTTCTCGGCTTTCGCGGCTGCGACGGCGGCTTCGGCGCTGGTGATGTCTTCGGATCGCGCACCATTGCGAAGTAACGTCAAAGCCGCTTCGCTGGCCAGCCGGTCGGCTTTTGCAACGGCAAACTGGGCGCGTGACTGTTCCAGTTGTTCCTTGCTGAGCAACTTGCGGTCGGCGATGCTCTCGCGCCGCTTCAGCTCCGAAGCCGCGTTGCGCTCGCGTGCCTGACCAGCTTCGAGCACGGCTTGCGCCTGTGCGATGTCTTCGCGCCGAGCACCGTTGCGCAGACGCAAGAGTTCGGACTCACGCAGCGCGATTTGCGCGTCAGCGGCGGCGATGGAGGCCTTTTGTTCGGCATTGTCGATTTCGGCTAATACCTGACCTCGCTTGACGCTGTCGCCTTCATCGATGGCGACGCGAATCAGGCGGCCACTCACGGTTGGGATCACCACGCGTTCTTCGCCAGCGGGTTCGACCAAGCCACCAGCCGCAACGCGTGACTGCGCGGGGCGTGCAGGCGATGTTGGCGCGGTCTGATCACAGCCGACCAGAAGCAGCGCAATCAATAACGCAGAGAATTTCGCCAGCTTCGATATCAAAATCGTTTCCATGGTCATCCGCGATTATCACGCCTGACGTCGTCGCGGATGACGCCGTCTTCCAGATGCAAAACGCGGTCGCCGAAAGGCTCGACGCGCGGATCGTGACTGACCACGACAACAGCGCAGCCTTCGCGATGGGCGAGATCATGCAACAAGGCAGCGACGCCCTGCCCGGTCTTGCCATCAAGCGCGGCGGTGGGTTCATCGGCGAGGATCAGTTGAGGCGATAGCGACAACGCGCGAGCAATCGCAACTCGCTGCTTCTGACCACCGGACAACTCGGAAGGATAGTGGGACGCGCGATCACCAAGCCCAAGCTTTTCCAGCAAAGCCATGGCGCGGTCACGTTGTTCTTCGCGCGGAACGCCTTGGACATCGAGCACGATGGCGATATTCTCCCAGGCGCGAAGCGTCGGGAACAGATGGTAGTTCTGGAACACGAAGCCAATGTGCGCAAGCCGGAACGCGGCCAGTTGACGTTCCGAATAGCCGCGAATGCTGCGTTCAAAAACGGAAACCTCACCGCGTGTAGGGCGCATCAGGCAACCGAGCACTTGCAGCAAGGTCGTCTTCCCCGAGCCGCTGGGGCCCAACAACAGCGTCATTTCAGCAGGCGCAATCGACAACGACACGTCACGCAACGCGAATAACTCCGCCAGCCCATTGCCGTAGATGACACTGACATTGTCGAGATGGGCGATCGTCACTGAAACACGCTGGTCGGCTCGATGGATATGACGCGACGGATGGAAATGACGGCGCCGAATGCGCACATCAGCAAGGTCAGAACGCCAAGCACGCCGATCAGCCAGACCGGCATCGCCAGCGAGATGTTGCTACGACCAGTCAGCGCAACAACAACAAAAATGCCGATTAAGCCAATCGAAAAGCCGAGCACCGCACTTATCACCGCCTGCTTGAGAATCACCTTGTATAAATAGGCATTGGCCGCACCGATGGCACGCAAGGTGGCGTATTCGGGCAGGCGATCAACAGTCGTTGCGTAGAGCGTCTGGCCAACGATGACGATGCCCACGATCAATCCCAACGCGGCGGCGAGCAACAACGCGGAGCCGGCTCCGGTCGTGATCAACCAGTATTTCTGTGCCTGTAATGCAAACGCATCGGCTTTCCACACATCGACCTGGCCCAGTCGCTGCTTCAACGCGCGTCGAACCGTTTCCGGATCAGCGTCGGGCTTGAGATTGACCAGCAGGTACGTGGTCAAGTCATCGGCAAAGCCTGCAAGGTGCAAGGCATTGCTGTGCGTCGTGAACACGTAGGGGCTTTGGGTAAACGTACGCAAGCCATCCGTGAAACCGACCACGCGCACGCGGCGGCCGTTCAATTCCAGGGTGTCGCCCATGCCCTTGACGCCGAGTTTCTCCGCATACAACTTGTCGATGATGACCGCGTCATCCTGTTGCAAGTCGGCGGCGCTGCCTTCGATGAGGTTCCACGGCGCTCCCTTGCCGGTCGCCAGGTTGAAGCCAATCACGCTGACACTTTCAGTCCCTCCGCTGGGCTTCTTCCAGAATCCGAACTGCGCCATCAGCTTGTCGACACTGGCCACGCCCGGCACAGCAAGCGCTTCGTAGCGACGGCGTTCGTCGAGGCGTCCGGCTATGTCGACATTGGTAGTGCCCAATGGCGTTACCCATAAATCAGCGCCAGCGTGCTCAACCAGTCCGGACGTGGTTCGAGCAAATCCGACCAGAAGACCCAGTTCCACGCCCATCAGCAGCACGGCGAAGACCACGCCAACCAGTGTGACGACAAAACGCGCGCGGTCGTGCGCAAGGTTGCGCCAGGCGAGCAGACTGGTGCCATTACGGAACAAAGAGAGCGGATCGATCACCGCGGGATTGTGCCGGATCGATGCAACCATGCTGTGAACTGCGACATTCCTCCCCAACTTTCGTCACTCGCGCCATTAACGTGACTTCGGTTAGCGTAACCACCTCAATTCGAAACAACGGAGTATCCCGCATGTCTTCACGACTGACCCTGGCGATCGCACTGGCGATGGCGAGCACCACCGGATTCGCCCAAGACGCCAAAGACCAGCCGACCGAAGCGTCTGCCAACGTCCTGGCCGGCAACCCGTTTGCCGAGGAAAGCACGCTGCCGTTCCACTTCCCGCCGTTCGACAAGGTGAAGGACGCCGATTATGCGCCGGCCTTCGAGGAAGGGATGCTGCAGGACCGCGCCGACGTCGATGCGATTGCCAACAACGCCAAGCCGGCGACGTTCGACAACACTCTGCTGGCGATGGAAAAGGCCGGACTGTTGCTCGATCGGGTGTCAACCGTCTTCTTCAGCCTTGCCGGCACCAACACCAACGACAGCATGATCGCGCTGCAGAGCGAATTGGCGCCCAAGCTTTCGGCGCATCGTGACGCAACCGTGCTCAACAGCAAATTGTTCGCGCGCATCACCAGCCTGCATGACCAGCGTGAAAAGCTCGGCCTGGACGCAGAAGGCGTGCGCTTGGTCGAGCGTTACTACAAGGACTTCGTCCGTGCCGGCGCGAAGCTGTCCGACGCCGACAAGGAAAAACTGAAAGCCATGAATGGCGAACTGGCGTCACTGCAAACCGCGTTCGCGAAAAATATTCTGAAGGAAGTCGGCAATTCCGCCATAGTCGTCGATGACAAGAAGATGCTCGATGGCATGTCCGACGACGCCATCGCTGCTGCCGCGCAGACCGCAAAAGACAAGAAGATGGAAGGCAAGTACCTGATTGCCCTGCAGAACACGAGTGGCCAGCCGGCGTTGTCGTCGCTGAAGAATCGCGAGTTGCGTACCCGCATCATGGAAACGTCGCTGGCACGCAACAGCCACGGCGGCGAGTTCGACACGCGTGAAGCGGTGTCGAAGATGGCCAAGCTGCGCGCCGAACGCGCGGTGCTGCTGGGCTATGCGAACCACGCCGCTTATGCGTTGGAAGACGCGACGGCGAAAACGCCGGAAGCCGTGAACAAATTGCTGGAGCAACTGGCACCGGCAGCCGTCGCGAATGCGCGCAAGGAAGGTGCTGAAATCCAGAAGATGATTGACGCGCAGAAGGGCGGCTTTCAGCTGACCGCTGCGGATTGGTCGTTCTATTCCGACCAGGTGCGCAAGGCCAAGTACGACCTCGACCAATCGGAGTTGCGGCCGTATTTCGAGATGGACAACGTTTTGCAGAAGGGCGTGTTCTTCGCTGCCACGCAGTTGTACGGCATCACTTTCAAGGAGCGAATGGACCTGCCGAAATACCATCCCGACACGCGCATATTCGAGGTGTTCAACGAGGATGGATCGCACCTCGCGCTGTTCATCGTCGACTGGTATGCCCGCAGCAACAAGCGCGGCGGTGCATGGGCCAATGCTTATGTCCGCCAGAACGGCCTGACCAACGATTCGCCGGTGATCGCCAATCACCTCAACATCCCCAAGCCGCCGGACGGCCAGCCAACACTGCTGACCTTTGACGAAGCCAACACCGCGTTCCACGAATTCGGCCACGCCCTGCACGGCATGTTCTCGAAAGTGAAGTACCCGCGCTTTTCCGGCACCAGCGTGCCGCGCGATTTTGTCGAGTACCCGTCCCAGGTCAACGAGATGTGGACTACTTGGCCGACCATCCTCAAAAACTACGCCATCCACTACAAAACCGGCAAGCCGATTCCGCAGGAATTGGTCAACAAGGTGCTGGCCGCCGAGCAGTTCAACCAGGGCTTCACGACGACGGAATACCTGGGTTCGGCCATGCTTGACCAGGCCTATCACCAGATACCGGCATCCCAGACTCCGAGTGCCGACCAGGTGCTGGCGTTCGAGGCAGCGGCGCTAAAGAAGGTGGGACTGGAATACGCACCGGTCCCGCCACGCTACCGTTCGGCCTACTTCTCGCACACTTTTGCCGGCGGCTATTCGGCCGGCTACTACGCCTACATCTGGAGTGAAGTTCTCGACGCCGAGAGCGTGAAGTGGTTCGAGGAAAATGGCGGCCTGACCCGCGCGAACGGCGACCACTTCCGCAAGACCCTGCTGTCGCGCGGTGGCAGCGTCGACGCAATGCAGTTGTTCCGCGACTTCAGCGGTAAAGATCCCGACGTGCAGCCACTGCTGATCCGCCGTGGATTGACTACGACGACGCCGGAAGCCAAGTCACCGACTGAAGCCAAGTAACGACCGCCGTCGAGGGGCATTGACGCCAAGACGCCTGGTCCGTAAATCCGGCCAGGCACCAAGCAGCGGCCGTCGCAGTATCGACGTTGATCGGGTCGCTTCGTAGCAGCGTGGCTGGTAGCGTGCTCAGCTATCATCGGTCAACTGCCGATTCAGGAGGCGAACCATGCGGTACAAGATTGCGCTTCACCCTTCTGAAGATGGGTTTGCCGTTTCGGTGCCAGGCATGCCCGGTTGCTGGTCCCAAGGCACAACGGAATCCGAAGCAATCGAGAACATCAAGGATTCGATCCTTGAATATCTGCAGGTTGTTGAAGAGCAGCTTCGCGGTGAGCACGTTCGAGAAATCGAAATCGCAGTCTAGGTACAGAAACTTCCTGGAATCAATCATCTGGATGCGGTCAGGGCGTTGGAAAACGCTGGGTTCGTGGTACTGCGCCAGAGCAAACACATCATCATGTCTAACGGTGCGCGCATCCTTACGATTCCGCGCAACAACCCAATCAATGCCTTCACGCTTGGCGGATTGATTCGCGACGCCGGGTTGAGCATCGCCGAATTTCGGAACCTGCTCTGAAGGTTGCGTGAAATGGCTCAAAAAAAGTGACGGCTCAATGACCCATGAATTTTTCGAGCGCGGACCGAGCCCCGTCATGCGCACGCCCCGCAGACTCAATCAACGGTCCAGCGGGCTGATCACGCCTGCACCACCCCGATTGAGCACATGGGTATAGATCTGCGTTGTCGACACGTCCTTGTGGCCGAGCAGTTCTTGAATCGT
>JAYUYW010000294.1:0-21922 GCA_043752325.1 Rhodanobacteraceae bacterium
GTCTCGCGCAGGCGCTGCAGCACGGCGGGTTCGTCATCGTGCGCGGCCGTCACATCGCCGTCTGGTGCTCGTTCGACTTCGATCACGTTGGCGACCAGCACGGCGTGATGCGCGGTCAGGGCGCGACCCGATTCCGTCAGCACGTGCGGCGCTTCGATCTTGTTTTCCTTGCAAGCCGTCGACAGCGCACCGATCACCGCCGACGCATACAACTCCATGCTGTAGTTGATGGAACAATCCGACCGCGAGCGCGTGCCTTCGTAGTCGACACCCAGGCCACCGCCAACATCCATCACCTTGATCGGCAGCCCCATTCGGGTCAGTTCGACGAAGTAGCGAACCGCCTCGCGCATGCCATTGGCGATGTCACGCACGTTCGACATCTGCGAACCCATGTGGAAATGCAGCAGGCGCAGGCAGTGATCGAGTTTCGCTGCTTTCAGATCATCGACCAGGGTCAACAGCTGGCGCGGGGTGAGCCCAAATTTGGCCTTATCGCCACCTGAGTTCTGCCACTTGCCGGCACCCAGACTCTTCAGGCGCATGCGTACGCCAAGCAAAGGCTCGACGCCCAGCGCGCGTGATTCCTCGATCACGTGCAGCAATTCGGACGGCTTCTCGATGACGATATAGATGTCCAAACCCAACTTGCGACCGATCAGCGCAAGGCGTACGTACTCGCGATCCTTGTAGCCATTGCAGATCACCGTGCTGCCGGCGCGAGCCAGCGCAAGCACTGCCATCAATTCCGGTTTGGAACCGGCTTCCAGGCCGAATCCTTCTTCGCCGCGACTGGCCAATTCACCGGCAACGCCGCGTTGCTGGTTCACCTTGATCGGATAAATCGCGGTGTAGCCGCCGGCGTAGTTCCATTCCTCGGAGGCTTTTGCAAATGCCTGCTGCAGCCGCGACCGACGGTGATGCAGGATGTCGGAAAAGCGCACCAGCAGCGGCAAGCGCGAACCGCGCGCTCGAGCGGCATCGACAATCTCGGGCAACGACAGCGCTGGACCGTCGACTCCTTGCGGATGCACCGTCAACGCGCCATCGTCACCGACATCGAAATAGCCGATGCCCCAGTTTGGAATCGACCAGGCGTGGCGAGCGTCGTCCACGGTCCAGGCAGTCGTCATCGTTAATCTCCAAAGCGCGCAAGGCGTCGCAGCGGCAAGGGCTGGACGAAAAAACGGGGACATCGATCGGAAGCCAGAAGCGCGCCTCGTTGCCGCGGGATCGACACCATGCAATCGCACATTGTAACGGCGATGAATGAACGCGGTGTGCCCATCATTCACGTCAAAACGCTACAATCCCGCGCCTTGATTTGACTCGTCGCAGCCTTCGGGCCGCGTGCTAATTCGTTCCACCATCGCCGCCACAGGGTCGCCCGATGTCCGATACCGATACCGACTCAACCTGGTTCACCGAAGCTTACGAGCCATCCGGCTCGTCGATTGGCTTTCGTACGCGCGAACAACTGCACGTCGAGACGACGCCGTTCCAGACCATTGAAATCCACGACTCCACCGACTGGGGCAAGTTGATGGTGATCGACGGCTGCATGATGTTGACCAGCCGCGACAATTTCCTCTATCACGAGATGATGGCGCACCCGGCGCTGTTCACCCATGCCCGCGCCAAGCGCGTCGTCATCATTGGCGGCGGCGATTGCGGCACGCTGCGCGAAGTGCTGCGCCACGAGGAAGTGGAAAGTGCAGTCCAAGTCGAAATCGACGAACGCGTCACTCGCCTGGCCGAACAGTACTTCCCGGAATTGTGCGAAGCCAATAACGACCCGCGCGCGCAATTGCTGTTCGATGACGGCATCAAGTACATGGCCGAGTGCGAACCGGAATCGGTGGACCTGGTGATCGTGGATTCGACCGATCCGGTCGGCCCCGCCGAAGGCCTGTTCAACGCCGCGTTCTACAACAGTTGCTTTCGAGCGCTGCGGCCGTCCGGCCTGTTTGTGCAGCAAAGCGAATCGCCGATGGCGCACCTCGAACTGATCAAGTCGATGCGCGCCGCAATGCGCACCGCTGGCTTCCAGGCCGTGAAGACGCTGCCGTTCCCGCAGCCGTGTTATCCCACCGGTTGGTGGAGTTGCACGATGGCGCGCAAGGGTGCGGATCTTTCCGGTTTCCGCGAACGCGGCGCGTCAACCAAGAAATTCGCCACCCGTTACTACAACGTCGACATCCACCGCGCCGCCCTTGCGCTACCGGAATTCATGCGCGAAGCCTTTGCCGACGGCAACGGCCGCAACGGCGACTGATAGCTCTTGCCGACACGGAGGCTTGCAGGGCGCGCTTACTTGTAGGGATTGCGCACGCGCATGTCGGGTCGCAGGCTGTAGCGTTTGTAATGCCACTGGTATTGGTCGAAGGCGCTGCGCACGCAGTCCTCGACGCCACGATTGAGTGCGGAGCAGGCGACGCGCAAGTCGGTGTCGGCGATGCCGTCCGGCGCCTCGCGCAGGTGGATGTCGTAGCCGGCACCGTCGGGCAGACGCTCGGCGAAGGTGAACAGCACATTCGCATTCGTGCGTTGAGCGAGGCGCGAGACCAGCACCATGGTCAATGCCTCGACGCCAAAGAAAGGCGCGAACTCACCTTCACCCTGGCGTGGTTGCTGATCGGGCAGGATGCCGACCGCGCCACCGGCTTGCAGGCGTTTGTAGAGCGTACGAACAGCTGGGCCTTCAGCACGAACTTGTTCCACATGGAGGTCACCACGAGCGCGCAACAGGAACGGTTCCAGGGTTGATCGCTTGGGTGGGCGGTAGACGATGCTCATCGTCATCCGCGAGGCCAGCCAGTAGTTGAGCAATTCCCAGCAACCAAGGTGTGGAGCGACCACGATCAGGCCGCGACCGTTCTGCCGCATCGCGGTCAATACCTCCTCGCCGTGGACAGCGCGGACGAGGGCGAGCGTCGCCATCGGATTGCCGCTCCAGATGCGCGCAACTTCGGTAATCGACTTGCCGGTTTCGGCCAGGATTGCGCGAGCCCGCGTTGGTGTCGCGGCAACGCCAGTGGCGGCTTGCACCAGCGCGAGGTTTCTTTCGGTGACCAATCGCGAACGACCATTGGCCAGCCACAGGAATCGGCCAATCAATGCTCCGCATCGATGCAACAACCACAGCGGCAGTTTTCCGGCGAGACGCAATCCGACGAAAAGCAGGCGCAATTTCCAGGTCAATCGTGAGTCCATTGAGCGATTGTATGGCCTGCGCCGTGACGACTCATTCGCTATCCTCGGCGCCGCATTCCGTCGAGCAAGAAGAATGATTGCCCTGATCCAGCGTGTCAGCAGCGCCCGCGCCGAGGTCGATGGCGAAACTGTAGGTGCGATTGCGGCTGGTTTGCTGGCGCTGGTCGCGGTGCAACCTGCAGACGCCGAGGCCAACGCGAAGCGCATGCTGGATCGCTTGCTGGGCTACCGCTTGTTCGCCGATGCAGACGGGCGAATGAATCGTTCGCTGACCGATACCGCTGGCGGCTTGCTGCTGGTATCGCAGTTCACGTTGGCCGCCGACACGCGCAAGGGCATGCGACCCGGATTCAGTCATGCGGCATCGCCGGAGCACGGTCGACTATGGTTCGATCGCCTGATTGATCTCGCGCGATCCAGTCATGCCAATGTCGCAAGTGGCCGCTACGGCGCGAACATGCAGGTGCATCTGGTCAACGACGGACCGGTGACATTTTGGCTCGATAGCTGAAAAGGCGCGCCGCCGCGCTGGTTTACAATGCGTCCATGTCCGAAGCCCCTGTCGCCGGCGTCCGCCGCACGCCCAATCCCGTCTTGTCCTTTTTTGGACGCTTGCTTGAAGGCGTGCTTGATCGCGCGATTTCGCTGGATCCAGAAACACGCGATCGTCTGTCGGCGCTGCAAGGCCGCGCGATCGCGATGACGTTCAAGGGCACTGGTCTTGCGATGCGCTTGGTGGTGGACCACGGACGCCTGCGCATCGGGCCCGCTGATTCGGACACCAGTGCGCTTTCGCTGGCGGCGACGCCGGGAACCTTGCTGTCGATGTTGCTGCGCCGTGGTGACGAAGGTGCGATGGCACCCGGACAGATCGATATTTCCGGCGACGCCGAACTGGCCCGAAGACTCGAACAAATCGCGACCCGCTTCGCGCCCGACATCGACGAAGCATTTTCACGCGCGTTTGGGGATGTCGTCGGTTTTCAGATGGCTCGCCAGTTCCGCCGTTCGCTGACTTGGATGCAGCGCGGCGCACGCGACCTTGCCACCGACAGCGTTGATTATTTGCGCGACGAGAGTCGCGATCTGGTTGCGCGAGCGGAACTCGACGATTTCCTCGACGAGGTTGACCAACTCCGCGATCGGGGTGATCGCCTCGAAGCGCAGGTGCGCGGCTTGCTCGCGAAAACCGGCAGCAGCGCCGCATGAGCACGCTGGCCTTGTTGCCGCGCCTCCTTCGTATCGCCGGGACGGCGGCGCGCTATCGGCTGGATGATCTCGTCGACGATGCACGCGTCAGCCGTTCGCTGCGCATGCTGCGTTGGTTTGTCCGGTCCGCATCGCCGGAAGTCCTGGCCTTGCCGCGTGGCGAACGCTTTGTGATCGCGCTGACGACGCTCGGGCCGATCTTCGTCAAATTTGGCCAGATTCTTTCAACCCGCCGAGATCTGTTGCCAGCCGACATCGCCGAAGCCCTGGCCGAGCTGCAAGACCGGGTCGCGCCGTTCCCCGGCGAGCAGGCGCGGGTGATCATCGAGCGTGAACTCGGTGCGCCGATTGCACAGCTTTACGCCGACTTTGACGAAACGCCGCTCGCTTCGGCGTCGATCGCACAGGTCCACGCTGCGCGCATGCACGACGGCCGCGAGGTGGTGGTCAAGGTGTTGCGGCCGGATATCCGTGCTCGCATCAAGCACGATGTTGAATTGCTGCGGGCGTTGGGCGCCGCCGCCAATCGCTGGCATCCGAACGCCGACAAGATTCGTCCGCTGGAAGTCGTCGCGGAAGTCGAATCCACTCTGTTCAACGAACTTGACCTGCAGCGCGAAGGCGCGAATGCCAGTCAGTTGAGGCGCAATTTCGCTGACTCGCCGGATCTGATCGTTCCGGTCGTGGAATGGGATCGCAGCAACGAGCGCGTGCTGACCCTGCAACGCCTGAGTGGCATTCCGGTCGATGATATCGCTGCGCTGGACGCGGCCGGCATTGATCGCAAGCGGTTGGCGCGCAAAGGCGTGGAGATGTTCTACACGCAGGTGTTCCGCGACAATTTCTTCCATGCTGATGCGCATGCCGGCAACATCTGGGTCGATCCTTCTAACCCGTCCGACCCTGCTTTCATTGCTCTCGATTTCGGCATCATGGGTGCGTTGCCGGATGCCGACCTGTATTGGCTGGCCGAGAATTTCCTCGCCCTGTTCGCGCACGACTACCGGCGCATCGCAGAGTTGCACCTGCGCGCTGGCTGGATGCCTGCGCATGTGCGCACTGACGAACTGGAATCAGCGATCCGGGCCGTTTGCGAGCCGTATTTCACCCGACCGCTGGCCGAGATTTCCCTCGCCGAGGTGGTGGTAAAGTTATTCCAGACCGCGCGTCGCTACGAGCTGACCTTGCAGCCACAACTGATCCTGCTGCAGAAAACCTTGCTCAATATCGAAGGCATCGGCCGCTCGCTGGACCCGCAGATCGACATCTGGGCGGTTGCCCAACCAATCCTCGAACGTATCTGGCGGCAGCGCCGCAGCCCCCGCCGGATATTGGCCAAATTGAGGCGCCGTGTGCCGGAATGGATCGGCATTGCGCCGGAAATCCCGCAGTTGGTTCACCAGGCTTTGGCACAGGTCGCGGCGGGACGCGTGGAACTTGTGGCCCCGCTTGCGGATCAGAAGCGCCTCGACGCTCGTGCCAGGCTGGATCGCAGGGCGGCCGCTTGGCGTTGGCTTGCTGCCAGTTTGCTGCTCGCGACGGCTTGGTTTTGGACCAGCGACCATTCACTGGCTCGCTGGCACGACGTTCCAATCATCGCGTTGCTCAGCCTCGCTGGCGGCAGTGCCGCCTTTATTCTGGCGCTGCGCCGCTGATCAACCCATTTTTCTTAATTCGCCTGCAAACGGAGTCCGACCATGTTTCTTTCGCGCCAAGCTCTTTACCCCTTGATAGGTTTTTGTGCCGTGCTGTCGGCATGTGCGGGCAAGGCAGACAAACTCAGCGACGCCGACTTGTCACGGATGTTGCACACCGAAGGACTGGCCGATGACCGCGTCGACGCGTCTGCGGTGGAATGCATGCGCGTCTGGACCGACGACAGTACCCTTGCTTCAGGCGTGGCCGATAACATCAAGGACGAACCCGGCAAGAGCGATTGCCGCCGCCACATGCAGGGCTGGCTCGATGATGGCTCGCGCAATCCGCAGGGCCTGATGTTCGTCGACGTGGCAACTCCCACGATAACCCGCCGCGCAATGGACCTGCTCGCGGCGCTGCCGCCGTTGGAGACGCCGCCTGCGGTGGCCGAATCGACTGCGCCCGCCGCGAAGATGCCGATGAATACACAAGTGACAGTCCCCCAGGGGACAATCACCCGAGCCGATGCCACCATTGTGCCGCCGGCGGTAGCTGAAGCAGCGTATGAGGAGCGTGTGCAGGTGAGCAACGCGACCAACAAGTCGATGGACCAGTACGACAGTGTTTGCGAGGAAGCGCGAAACCTCGCCAAGAAGCGTCAGTTCGATGCAGGCGCGCTGGGCCTTATAAACAGCTGCAAGCAAACCGGCACAGCGATGCGCGAGAAGATGGAATCGGTTATGGGACGCGGTACCGCATTCGACGTGTCAATGGCCGCTCGCGGTGCCGATCAGGAACTGCAATTACTGCGCGAGGCGATCGCCAATCCAGCCAAGTAATCCGCATCGGCGAGGCTGCTGTTGCGGTCTCGCCGGTTCACCTGCGATATACCTGGGGGAACTCCGCAGATCAACCGTTAGCGGGATCGCCAATCAGGGCGTCGTCGCGGCTGATAGCGCGACGCGACCGTAGCGGTCTTCCAGCCGGACGATGTCGTCTTCTCCGAAATAATCCCCGCATTGCACCTCGATCAGATGGATGTCGGTTGAGGTGGGGTTTTCCAGTCGGTGCAGGGTGTTGACCGGAATGTAGGTCGACTGGTTGGCCTCGAGCTGAAACTCCTTGTCACCAACGCGCACCTTCGCGGTGCCATCGACTACCGTCCAGTGTTCGCTTCGGCGGTGGTGCTTTTGTAACGACAACACCTCACCGGGCTTCACGGTCAATCGCTTCACCTTGCAGTCGTCGCGGTCCTCGAGGATCGTGTAGCTGCCCCAAGGGCGATGCACGGTCTGGTGATGATGGGCCGCGTGATGCTGGCTCACCCGCAATTTTTCAACGACCTGCTTGACCTGCTGGGCATGCTCGCGGTGGGCGACCAGCACCGCGTCACCGGTGTCGATGATGACAAGATTGTCGATACCGACCGCCGCAACCAGTCGATGCTCAGACTGCACATAGCAATCGCGGCTGTCGACCATGATGGCGTTGCCGAGCACGCGGTTGCCGGCATCGTCGGCCACGCCCGCCTCGACTTCGCTGACCGCTTTCCACGATCCGATATCGCTCCAGTCGAATGACGCCGGTACGACGGCAACGCGCTCGGCGCGCTCCATGATGGCGTAATCGACCGAAATATCGGGCTGGGCCAGGAACGCATCGTTGTCGAACTCGACCGGATTCGCCCCATGGACAGTGGTCGCGTAGCAGGCGCGAGCGGCGGATAGAACATCGGGACAACTCATCGCCGCTGCCGCAAGAATCGCGTCGGCGCGGAAACAGAACATTCCGGAATTCCATGTGTGATCGCCACCATCGAGATAGCGTTCGGCGGTTGCGAGGTCGGGCTTTTCGACAAATGCAGTGACGACGCGATTGTCACCACCGTCGATGCGTTCGCCCATGTGCAGGTAACCGAAACCGGTTTCCGCATGACTGGGACGAATGCCGAAGGTCACCAGCCAGCCTTGCTCAGCGAGCGCCGACGCTTTGTCGACATCGGACGCGAAGGCGTTGAGATCACGGATCAGGTGGTCGGCCGGCAGGACCAACAGCATGGCGGCCGCTCCGTTCATACGTTCAACGTGCAAAGCCGCAAGCAACACAGCAGGCGCGGTGTTGCGACCAGCAGGTTCCAGCAGGAATGTCAGGTCCAACGATGCGGACTTGGGGTTTTCGGCGTAGGCGTCGCGGGTCAGGAAATACGTGTCGCGACTGGTCACGGTCAATATCGAGCCGGCATCGGCCACTCGGATTGCACGCGCGAGTGTCTTGCCGATCAGCGACTCGCCGTCGGGCATGCGCATGAACGGTTTTGGGAATGCGCTGCGCGACACCGGCCACAGGCGTGTACCGGCACCGCCGGAAAGAATCATTGGTATCAGCATGTCGTCACTTGTTCTGGTCAGTCGCGCAGCTGTGCGATCACGTCGCGTAATCCCTGCTGCCACGGCGGCGAGGGCAGGCCAAACACCAAGGCCAGCTTGCTATTGTCGAGCACCGACCAGTCCGGCCGCTGCGCGGGCGTTGGGTACCCGCTGGAAGGAATCGGTACCAGCTTCGGTGACCGATCAATGATGCCGGCTGCCTGCGCTTGCGCAAAGATCGCCGTGGCGAAATCGAACCAGCTACAGGGTTCCGACGCGGTCAGGTGATAAGTGCCTAGCGATTGGGTCTGGTCCGCTTCGTCCAGCTTCACCCAACGCGCTAGAACGTCGGCCGTCCGCAATGCGATCAAGCCCGCCGGGGTCGGCGTGCCGATCTGGTCGTTGACGACCCGCAATTCGTCGCGCTCCGCACCGACCCTCAACATCGTGCGCAGGAAGTTGCCGCCCCGCGCCGCGTAAACCCAGGCCGTGCGGAAGATGAAGTGCTTTGCGCCGCTGGCACGCAGCGCTTCTTCGCCAGCCAGTTTGCTGCGGCCATAGACGCCCAGCGGCGCGGTCGCGTCGCTTTCGTGGTAGGGCGTGCTTGCCTTGCCATCGAACACGTAGTCGGTCGAGTAATGAACGACCAATGCGTGGTTCACATGCGCCCAGTCGCCGATCATTGCCACGGCCCGGTGATTGATACGATCGGCCTGCTCAGGCTCGTTTTCGGCGCGGTCGACGGCGGTGTATGCGGCGGCGTTGACGACCAGCTCCGGCTTTACACGATCCATGAGCGTCAGCAACGAAGCTGAGTTGGCCAGGTCGACAGTTTCACACTCGTCGTCATCGGCGAGGCGTCCTGAACGCGTCGCAGCGGTGACTTCGCCCAATATTCCCAGAGTCTTCAGCAGTTCATGGCCAACCTGGCCATTGGCACCCAGCAACAGTATTTTCATGCGCCCTTGCAGACTATCGGTTCGGCGGCTTCGTAAATCGGCAGCCGATCCGGCTGCACGTCGGCCAGCAGCGGCGCGTCGCTGTCCTTACCGGACAGGCTTGGTTCGCTGATCGGCCAGTCCACTCCAATAGCAGGGTCGTCCCAGCGCACGCCGGCATCAGCGGCCGCATCGTAGGCGGTGGTGCATTGGTAGCAGAATGTCGCGTTTTCGGAAATCACCGCAAAGCCGTGGGCGAAACCCGGCGGTATCCAGAAGTGGCGTTTGTTGGCGGCCGAGAGGGTCACCGCCGTCCATTCGCCAAACGTTGGCGAGCCGCGCCGGATATCCACGGCAACGTCATAGACTTCGCCATCCAGCACGCTGACGTATTTGCCCTGCGGATTCGGCCACTGGTAGTGCAAGCCGCGCAACACGCCATGTGCCGAGCGCGACACATTGCTCTGTACGAAATGCAGGACAAGACCCAGTTCGGCAAAGCGTGCGGAATTGAACCCTTCGTAGAAGTAGCCGCGCTCGTCGCCGAATACCTTGGGTTCGATGACCACGCAGCCGGGCAGGGTGGTCTGGATTATTCTCACTGATGCTGCCCTAGCTTCGCCAGTTGTTGCAGGTATTGGCCGTAGCCGTTCTTGGCCAGCGGTGCGGCGAGTTTGAGCAACTGCTCGGTGTCAATCCAGCCGGCCAGATAGGCGATTTCTTCGGGGCAGCACACCTTCAGGCCCTGTCGGTTTTCGATGGTCTGGATGTAGGTTGATGCCTCGACCAGCGATTCGTGCGTCCCGGTGTCCAGCCACGCGTAGCCGCGACCCATTCGTTCGAGCATCAGTGTGCCGTCTTCGAGATAGCGGCGGTTGAGGTCGGTAATTTCCAGCTCACCGCGCGGCGAGGGTTTCAGGTCAGCGGCAAAGTCGCAGACGCGACCGTCGTAGAAATAAAGCCCGGTGACCGCCCAGTTGGATTTCGGCTGCGATGGCTTTTCCTCCAGCCCGATAACACGCGCGTCGGCATCGAATTCAGCGACGCCATAACGCTCGGGGTCACGAACCCAATAACCGAACACGCTGGCACCGATCGAGCGGTTGTCGGCGCGCTGCAGCAGATCGGTCAAGCCATGGCCGTAAAAGAGGTTATCGCCAAGGATCAGGCAGCTGGGTTCGTCGGCAACGAAGTCGCGCCCGATGATGAAAGCCTGAGCGAGGCCGTCAGGCGAAGCCTGCACGGCATAGCGAATATTGATGCCCCATTGAGAACCGTCGCCGAGGAGTTGCTGGAACAGCGCCTGCTCGTGCGGCGTGTTGATGATCAGCACATCGCGAATACCGGTCAGCATCAATACGCTGAGCGGGTAGTAGATCATCGGTTTGTCGTAGATCGGCAACAACTGTTTGCTGATCGACTGGGTCAATGGGTACAGCCGGGTGCCGGAGCCTCCAGCCAGAATGATGCCGCGTCTTGCAGTCACGAAGGATCCCCATTGCCGAAATGTGTGAATCCGTCATTGTAACGGCGGCGTGCAATTCTTGCCGCCGCATCGCCGCTGTAGGGTAAGGCGCTTCACCGTACGGTGGTCAATCGGCCGTCACCGGTTACCCATGCCCGCAAAAAAAACGCCCCCGACGAATCGGGGGCGCTGATCGCCCGTCTGCCACTACCCTCTGGAAGCAGAGGCAACACGGGCGAAACGGTTGACGCCGCCAGCGACAACGCTGACGGCGGCGGTGACTTATTTAAGAGTGCAGACCTCGACCTTGAGGTTGTCAATTGCCATGCCGTTCGGTGCCGTTGCAACGGTATTGCTGTCCGACGAGGTACGGAAACGAAGCTGCGTCGTGCCCTGTCCGATCGCTGCGTCAAGATCGACGATGGCGCGCAGATTCAGCGGCGAGTTGATGAAGCACCAGCCGCGTGCTCCAGAACGCGGGGCACCTGCAGAAATGGTGCCGTTGTAAGGATCGGTGAACAGGGCGCTATCCGCAACGGGGTTGAAACTGCCTGCACCCAGTTTCAATTCCAGCGAGCCAGCATCCCAGCACCCGGCCGGCGGATCGGTCTCGAAGTTGTGGAACGTGTTGTATGACAGGATTACCGAGCTGACTGCAGCGGGAATATTGATAACCGGCGACGTGATGCTCTGGTCACTCGTCACTGCACTATTCGGGGTACGGAACACCATCGTCGTAAGCCCAGTGCCCGCTTCTGCTGCACCGCGTGTCCATGGCGTGCCACCGGTTCCGCTGGTGGTCCATCCAGCGTCCAACTCGAAGTCATCCTGATACACGGTCGAGATCACCGTGCCGCCCGGGCAAGTGCCCGGCGTGCCGGTAGTAAAGTTACGGGTGGCCGAAACTGCGCCATTGCCGCAGTAGTTCGCTGGGGTGACGCGCCAGAAGTACTGGGTCGTGTTGGCGAGCGTGACATTGGATGCCCACGAGGTGCCAGTGACCGTTGCCGAGGCAACAATGGTGGTGAATGCCGCACTGGTGGCCACTTCAATCTTGTATGTCAACGCTCCCGGGACCGCCGTCCAGGTGAAGGTCGGACGCACCTTGACACCGGTTGAGTTGCTGGCCGGCGTGTTGAGTGAAGGACTGGTCGGCGCGGCGGCGGAGATACCAAACTCCAGCGGCAGCGAGCGTGATTGCGGGATGCTGACGCCTTGCACCATGAATGCGAATTCACCGCTCGGGATGCTTCGGCCATTGGTCAAGGTCAGCGTGGATAGGCCAGGCGTCGGATTGATCGGATTCACGCTGAAGCTTGGCGTCGTACCGGGAGGTGCGCCAATTGCCGTCATTGTGACCGGGCTGCTGAAGCCATTGTAGGTACCCGCCAGGATGCGCCACCTCGGATCAGGTCCGGGCGTAGCACCGCACATCTCGACGCGGGTCGGCGTCTCGCTGGACAGGTCGAAGCTGGGCATGCCGCATTCCGGGAACTTGAAGCTGCAGATGCGCGTGGACCAACTGCCGCTCGATGTCACCGCGTGATATTCACTGGTAAACATGAAGGTGCATTCGTCGGTCGGGTCGACGCTCATCGAGGCGTAGTCGCCCCAACGGCTGCGGCCACTGAACAGACCGGTTTGCGAGCCCGTCGTGGCTGGAGTGCAATCCTGTTCGTCGCGCATTGTTCCAACCGGATCGGTCGGAATGCGTCCCGTGGTACGAAGTTTCGGGTTCAACGTGCTGCTGGAAACGCTGTAACCCAAGCCAATGTTGCCGCTGCTGTCGATATTGGCTGCGCCCATCCAGCGCCAGTCGCTACTCGGTGCGTAGACGCCTTCCTCGGCAATTGACTTGACCAGTGAGACCGGCGCTAGCGGCGCATCAAAGCCCGCTCTGAAGATCACGGCGAATGAGTCGGTGGGCTTGCGCAGATCGAAGTTGACCCAGCGAATCGCTGCCTGCTCAACACTACCCTGCACTTCGTGGTTCAACACCATGGACATCGCATGTGGCGCACCGGGCGGGAATGCGCGCGCCGATGCGCGGTACATCACATTGCTGCCAAACGTATCAAGCTGCGTGGTCGTGCCAAGCTGCGGAACGGAGTTGAAGTTGGGGATGAATGGCGTGTCGGCCGCGACGCGCTGCACGGGCGTGAACACCGTATTGGCAGGCGTTGTCCAATCAAGGCAAATATCCCAGAACAGGTAGTCCCCGGCGGGCGCGTCAAAATGCACATATGCCGGGCAGGCACCCGCCGGAGCGGCGAACTGGCCCTCCATGTGGAGCGGCAACGCGCCGTACGCATCCTGACCGCCAAAACGAACCATCGCTGCGGGCTGGCCGGTCAACATCTTTTCACGATCGAATGCCGTGAAAGCTGCGCCGAGAAAGGATTGCGTACCGGTTGCAGTGAACTCATGGGTGACCATCGTGTAGGCATTCTGCTTGCCCGACGCTTCCGTCCAAATACCGATGTGAGGGTAGTCGCCAAAGATATTTGAGCCCCACGCGTACGCATACCGATAGTAGGTGCCAAGCGGATCTTCCGTGGTGGAGATCGCGAAGCACTGGCTGGAGGTTGCACCAGTCGTGAACTGGCTCATCACCCAGCGCCTGGCACGGTCATCCCACAGCGCGATCGGGTCGCCGGAATTACTGGTCTGGCAAACGCCACCAAAGCCTGCCCAGAACGAATTGCCGGGTGCTGAGGCGGTGAGGCGTGCACCGGTTACACGGTCAAAAATGGCCCAGCGTGTATTGAGCCACTGGATGTAGTGGATCGGGCTGACGTCGCCGTTGGTATCGGGTGGGATCGAAGTGCCCGCGTTTCCAGGCTGCGCGGAGCTTCCAGAGATCAGACCAATGACGCTCAGCGATGGCACCGGTGCCGGGATGCCGTTCGGCGCGTCCTGGATGTCGCGCTGAGCCAGTTCACGAATGAATTCGCTCTGCCAGGCCCCGCTCTGCTTCGGAAAAATGTTCGGCACGACATAAGGACTGGAAACCGAACCCTCGTCGAGCGAAGGCGGGAGTTCCGCAAGAATGTCACGGAGAGGGCGCGATTCGTCATGGCGCACGGCCATGGATACTTCAGGCTGCGTGATCGCCTGTGCAAGCACGCTGCCGAAAACGCAGATGCCGGCCGCAACGACCATGGCGCTGGAACGTAGAAAAAACATGTTTGACTCCCCGGGAAGACGACGCCGACGGATGCCGGTTGGCAGCACTCTGTATCCTGCCCGGAAACTTCAACACTTTCAAATGCCGTGAAGGGGTTATCTGATGAAATTCATCAGCAGCCATCGAGAATCAAAAATGATGGATTCATGACGGCGCTTATTCTTCAGCGCTGAACCGCGCCAGCGGCGGTGCGCTGCCGATATTGCTCGAGCAGTTCGCGGCCCAGCGGAGTCAGGTCCGACCCACCCAAGGCGATACTGATCTGCTCTTGCGCGATCGCCGCAGAATCATTTTGTAAAGCGGCGACCGCTGATTCGATGATCGACATGTCGTCACTACGCAGCCAGCGACCATGGATTCGGGGGTCCAAGCGCGCTCCACGGACCTTTACATAGGCCAGCGTAGCCATTATCAAACCGGTGCGGCCATCGCGGTCTCGGGTGAGGACCGGTGATTTCGCCAGCAGCCTGTGCGCCACCGAGTCCCAGTATCGTCGCGATCCAGCGGCGTCCGCCATGCTGTAGGCCATGCTCATCAACGTTGCTCTCGCTCGATCCGGGCTTGTGTCTTGGGTGACAAACCTGGCGAGTGCCTTTTGTTCGTTAGCGGACAGTGAGCGCAGCAGTTCCGGGCGGTAGCCGATCTCCGCTGCGGCAAAACTTCGTTGCCTGACATCGCTCTTTGCGAGCATGCGCAGCAGATTTGGCAATTCGGCCCGGGTTTTGGTCAGCTCGTCATCGATCTTCCAGGTGAGCATGGCTTCGTTGGTGGGGCTGAAATCCCAGAGTGCGGGCTCAAGGCCTGGCGACGAAAGAAATAAGGCTCCGCGCGAACGTTCAGCCATCCGCCGCTGCTTGTCACGCGAGATAACGGTGTAGGCAAGCAAGTAGCGCTTGCCTACCTTCAGCGGCTCAACCAGATCTGGACGGGCTAGGTCGATCAACTCCGGAACATCGACCGGGCTGCGAACAACCCGAACGCGCTCGAACACGATGCGATCAGCGGGTCCGGCCTCTAAGTAGTCGGCGACCACGATCGACGTGGTGGGGTGCCCCAATGCAATGGTTGGCGGGTCCACGGTGGCCGCATGCGCGATACCGGCGAAGGTGACGATCAGGCCGCCCAACCAGCGCAGCGGATGCAACATGGACATCTAGATCTCCGTGTCAGCTGTCTTTGACTGAAACCATACCATCGTGCGTCGATTTTTCGGTTTGGCGCGGAATTGCGACCGCGGAATCAAGCGCCACCGAGTCGCTGCATGCGGTAGCTGCCGTCGAGGACGCGGCCGCTCCATTCCTCGTTGTCGAGATACCAGTCGATGGTGCGGGCCATGCCGGTCTCGAACGTCTCGGTCTGCGACCAGCCCAGTTCGGTCTTCAACTTGTCGGCATCGATGGCGTAGCGGCGATCGTGGCCGGGGCGATCTTTCACGTAGGTCAACAGCGATTCTCGCTTGCTGCCGTCGGCCAATGGACGGCGTTCGTCGAGTAGCGCGCAGATCACCTTGACCACGTCGATGTTGCGGCGCTCGGCATCGCCACCGACGTTGTAGACCTCGCCAACCCGACCACCATCCAGCACTGCCCGGATAGCGCGGCAATGGTCGACCACGTACAGCCAGTCGCGCACGTTGAGGCCATCGCCGTAAACCGGTAGCGGCTCACCGGCGAGCGCCTTCTGGATCATCAGCGGGATGAGTTTTTCTGGAAACTGGTACGGGCCGTAGTTGTTCGAGCAATTGGTCGTCAGCGTCGGCATGCCATACGTGTGATGGAAGGCGCGAACCAGATGATCCGATGCGGCCTTCGACGCCGAATACGGCGAGTTTGGCTGGTACGGCGATTCCTCGGTGAAACGGCCTTGCTCGCCGAGCGAGCCATAGACCTCGTCGGTCGATACGTGCAGGAATCGGAATGCGTCGCGCGCTGCCTGGTCGAGTGGTTTCCAATATGCGAGTGTCGCTTCCAGCAGGGTCAACGTGCCGACGACATTGGTGTGCACAAACGCGGCGGGACCATCGATCGACCGATCCACGTGCGACTCGGCGGCGAAATTGACGATCGCGTCGGGCAGATGCTCGGCCAGCAACGAATCGACAAGGGAACGGTCACCGATATCGCCATGCACGAATACGTGTCGCGCGTCGCCATCGAGGCTGGACAGGGTGTCGCGATTGCCGGCGTAGGTCAGCGCGTCAAGGTTGACGATGCGCCAATCGGCGCCATCGGCGAGCGTATCGAGGACGAAATTTCCGCCGATGAAACCGGCACCACCAGTGACGAGAAGGGTTTTCATGCATGCATTCGGCTGGCGCCGGTCGCGCCGGCCTGAGCCGTCAATGTTATCAGCCTGATGCGTCGCGGCGGATCAGTCACGCATGCGCGGGCGACTCCGAAGCGGTTGCCGTCGCCGTGGCGCGATCAATTGCGTCGCGCAACGACTCGGCGCTCACCGGCTTGCGCAGGAATCCGTCCATCCCTGCCTCCAACACCTGTTGCTCGTCCGCGCTGTAGCTGGCCGTCACGGCGATCAATACACGCCGCGCATCCGCAGGATCCTGCTGGCGCAGCAATCCAGCCAGTTGCAGGCCGGCGATGCCCGGCAGATCAAGGTCAATCAGCGCCAGCGGAAACGCATTCCCTGTTGTCGCCGCAAGCGCGGCCAACCCGTCGCCAGCATGGCTGCTGGTATGGCCGAGGCTTTCCAGCAAACCCGACATCACTGCCGCGATGATGGGGTCATCCTCGACGATCAGGACCTGCAAGGTACCTTGGCTTGCTGCGCGCACAAGCGCCGGAAGTGCAATCGGCAACTGGGCATCTGGCAGCGGCAATTGAACGGTAAAGCGACTACCGACGCCGGGTGTGCTGGTGACCTCGATGCGACCGCCCATCAACTCGACCAACTCGCGGCTGATCGCCAGTCCAAGACCACTGCCGCCCGGTCTTCCGGCATGCGCATCGGCCTGTTCGAAACGTTGGAACAGTCGCGCGACGAGCTCGGGCTCCATGCCGGGCCCGCTGTCCTCCACGCTGAATAACAATGCGCCCGCATCCGTGCAGCGCAGCCCAACCCGAACTTCACCATGCTCGGTGAATTTGAGTGCGTTGTTAATCAAGTTGAGCAGTACTTGCCGCAATCGCATCGCATCGCCCACTACCGCAGCGGGTACCGGCTCGATCGGTTCAAGTTGAAGCGCAAGGCCGCGCTGGTCTGCCAATGGACGGGTAAGCTCGACGCACTCTTTCAGAACGGCAGCGGGATCGAACGGCTTCGGATCGAACGTGAAACGGCCGGCTTCGATGCGGGCCAGGTCGACGATGTCGTTGACCAGTCGCAACAACAACTCACCGGATTTCTGGATTGCCTGCACCTGGCCGCGCTGTGCCGGCGGTAGCGGCGCGTGGGTCAGGAGTTCCGCCATGCCGAGCACGCCGGTCAATGGCGTGCGGATTTCGTGGCTCATGGTGGCGAGAAAGTTTGATTTCGCCAGCGCCACCTGTTCGGCGGATTGCTGGCGTTGCAAGGCCAGTTGCAGCTCGTGGCGACGGCGTAGGCGATTTCGCCAGAGACGCAGCACGCTGCCCAACAGCAACAACGTGAGTGCGGCATAGGCAAGGTAAGCCCACGCCGAGAGCCATGGCGCGCGAGCGACGTCGATTCGCAATGGCGCGGGCAGACGTGACCACGCACCGCTGCCGTTGTCGACGGCCGCCTGTAGTTCGTAGTCGCCGGCTTCCAGGCGCGTGACGATGCGTTGGCCACGTTCGCCGGTCGGAATCCAGTCGCTGTCGTAGCCTTCCAGGCGAAACCGGTAGCGATTGCTTTCCGGCTTGGCATAGGAAAGTGCGCGCACGTCTACGGTCAGTTCGCGATCGTCGTGGCGCAGCGCAATAGCTTGCGCCGCGTCGAGCAGGGTCGCCTTGCCGTCGCGACGCACGCTGGTGGAGATCACCCGCAAAGGCGCAGCCGGCAGGTCAGTGCGGATCGATTGCGGCTGGAAGCTGACCAGGCCATCGCTGGTTGCCGCCCAGAGTCGGTTATTTTCGTCCTGGACCAATGCGGCCGTCATGAACTCGTCGCTGGTCAGGCCATCGCCTGCACCGAACGACGTCAGTTCCCGCGAGCCGGGCCGCAATCGCCACAAACCGCGCGTGGCCGCCAGCCAGACCGTGCCTTCGCCATCCACGGCCAGTGCAGCGCCTGTCACCGACGGCAGCCCGTCGCGGACGCCGAATGTCATCGTCGATTGCAGGCCGGCATCGCTAACGTCGAAACGCTCCAGGCCTTCCTCATGATGCAGCCAAAGTTTGCTGTCCGACGTCAACGCGATGCCGCCAATCACACGCCGCTCCGATCCAGCCACGGCAGCGAACCTCGTGTCGCCCGGTCGTAGCCGTTCCAGCCCTTTTTCGTTGATCAACCACACGCTGCCGTCCGCGCCGAACGCCAGGTCGCGAATGTCCGTGCTGCCGATGCCTGCATTGGAGAGGTCATAGCGAGTAGTGGAAAGTGTGGCCGGATCGACGCGCGCGACGCCTTCTCCGGCGACCACGATCCAGACGAAGCCATCCGGGGCGAGCCGCAGCGGCGCCGCCACCCCGGTCGGAACCGACTGGCTGCCGTCGTCGCCCACAGGCACGTCAATCACGGCCGCATTCGGACGAGCCGGATCGACGATTTGCACGCCACGAAATCGCCCGACCCACACTTTTCCGGCCACGCCGAGTACCGACATGATCTTGTTGCCGGTCTTGGCGACGAGCGCGCCATGCCGGCTGACTTCGCCGGTGGCAATATCGACGCGGTCCAGGCCATCGTCGCGGCTGACCGCCCATAGCGCACCCCTGCCGATGGCAACGGCGCTGATTCGGGGATGGGCCAGGCTCGCAACGTCACCGGGGACGTGGCGAATGATCGAAAAATTGCGCCAGTGCGGCAGCAGCCGGCCCACGCCGCCGTCGGAAGTGGAAAACCACATACCGCCTTCACGATCCTGCTTGATGTCGGTCGTGCGGCCGCCGGGGAGGAAGCCGGTCAAGCCTTCGCGCGGAGATGATCGGATGATCTCGTCGCCGCGCTGCAACAGCATGCCGCCGCGCACGCCAGTCCAAAGATTGCCGTCCTGATCGCGAAGGATGGAGCTGACGCTTTCAGGCGACAGCGCTGGCCCGGGCTGCAGATCGCGGTCTATCCTGACCAACCCGTGTCGCGATCCGATCAGAACGCTGCCATCCGCTTCCGGCACGATCGAGTAAACCTGCGGCGGGCCGCCAACCGTGGTCGGGAGCTTCAAGTCGACATGGTGGAATCGTCCGTCCGCGTCCCGCACGTCCAGGCCCTGATCGCCGCCGATCCAGACGCGTCCGTCCTCCGTTGCCCGCAGCGAAATCACGAACTCCGAACTCAGACTTGCCGAGTCGGCTGGATCGTGGCGCCACGATTGCACGCTGCCATCCGGGTGAATTGCGCTGAGGCCACCGTATTGGCCAACCCACATGGTTCCATCGATGCCCTCGGCCAAGGCAAATACATCGTTGCCAACCAGCGATGCTGGATCATCGTTGGAATGGCGAAAGTGCACGAACTCCGTACCGCCAGGTTCAAGCCGATTGACGCCGGATTTTTCTCCGCCCGACCAGATGCGCCCGGCGCGATCCACCACCACGGCGGCCACATCATTTGCGGCGATCGAGCCTGGCCGGTCGGAATCGTGCCGAAATACGGTCGTCTCGACGCCATCGAAACGAGCGAGGCCATCGCCGGTGGCAAACCAGATATAGCCATCCGCATCCAGCGCCATCGCATTGACGATGCTCGAGGGCAAGCCTTCGGCAACACCGAAATGACGGAACGGTAGCGAGACGGAACTGAGATCAGACGCGTGCACCACGTTGGTAAAAGACGCGAGCACCCCACACAGCAATCCCATACGCAACATGACAACCTCCCCAGGTTGTGACCTCGTTGTTGTCGCCCGGCCACGTCGCTACGCAACATGTCGACGCTTTCAGCATCGGCGATACTGGGCCGGTGTCGCATTCGCGGCGTTAGTCCCCGCTTATTAAACTTTATATGCCGAAATCCCGCCTGCCGCTACGCCTGTTTCTTTTTGTCGCGATCGCCATCGGCGCGGCGCTACTGCTGGGTTTGCTGGTGAGCACGTTGAACGGCGCGCTGGAACTCCATGAGCGGGTGAGCAATGCGCCGCTATTGCTACGCCTGCCGCTGATCGCACTCATTGGATTGTTGTTGACCGGATTGATTGTGCTGGGTTGGCGTTGGTGGGGGCCGCCCGCGCGACGCCGCGCCAAAGTAGTCGCACCGCCGCGTCGCGACGAAGTGGAGGAACGACTGGATTCGTTGCGCCAGCGCCGCGCCGACATCGCCGAACTGGACAACGAGCTGGTAGAACTCGACCGCCGTCGTGGTGCGGGAGAGCTGCATGTCGCGATGTTCGGCGAAATCAGCGCCGGCAAGTCGAGCCTGGTCAAGGCGCTGGCACCCGACGCCGAACTGGCCATTGACGTGCGCGGCGGCACAACCCAAAGCGTCGCCCACTATCGTTGCCAAGTCGAAGGCGGCACCGAGATGTTGCTGGCCGATGTCCCGGGCAGTCGCGAAGTCGATGGTGCGCAGCACGAACGCTTCGCTCGCGAAGAAGCGCTGCGTGCGCATGCCGTTGTGTACGTTGGGTCATCGGATTTCACCGCATCGCAGGATGCCGAACTGCGCTGGCTCGCCGGATTCGGCAAGCCGCTGGTGATCGCACTGAGCAAGTCCGACCAGTATTCCGCTGACGAACTGGAACAATTGCTTCGGCGGCTGCGCGCGCGCTACGCTGGCATCGCCAACGCCGTTGTAGCAACCAGCGCGCAGCGCAGCGTGGATCAGCGCGGCGAGGACGAATCGGGTAACGAGATTCGCATCAGGCGGGTGCGCCCCGCCCAAGTGGATGCGCTGGTCGATGCACTTTTACGCGTGACCGCCGCGGGCGCAGCGGCACTCGAGCCTGCGCGCGAAGCAGCGGTGCTGAGCTCCATTCACCACCGCGGCGCCGAGATTGCTAGCGCAACCGCAGCCGCCGAGGCCAAGGACTGCGTCACTCGGTACACCCGACGCGCCATCGTCGGCGCGATGGCGGCGGTCGCGCCCGGCAGCGACATCCTGATCCAGGGTGCACTCGGCACGGCATTGGTCCGCGAACTCGCGCGCATCCACGACGTTCCGGTGCGCGACATCGACATCGATGCACTGCTCAAGCGGCTCGGGCTGACCGTGCGAAACACCACTGCGATCATCCTCGCGATTGCCGGCAACGCCCTGAAGGCGTTCCCCGGCCTCGGCACGCTCGGCGGTGGCGTGCTTCACGCGATTGCGTATGGGCTGGTGTTTGACAGTATCGGCAACGCGCTGGCAGCAAGCCTCGGCGAGCGCCAGCAATTCGATTTGGCCGATGCGGAACAACGCGTGCAGACGCTGTTGCAGGCTTCTGGTCGCGAGCGCATTGAGCGTATTGCGCGCTTGACGCTGGACACACTGCGCAATCCAGATCGCGCCGAGAAAGAGGATTGACCATGTTAGATAACGTCTTGCCGACCCGAATTCAGAATGCGTTGCTTGCGGCTCTCGCCACGATGTTGTTGAGCGCCTCCACCGAAAGCTCCGCCGGCGAACTACAACGCTATCGATTCGACTCCGCCCACAGCCAGATCGTCTTCTTCGTCAGCCACCTCGGTTTTTCCCAGGCAATTGGTCGGCTGCGACTTGGGCCAGGTCACTTCAGCTTCGATGAAGACGATTGGAGCCGATCAACGGTTGATGTTGCCGTCAATCTCGACAGCCTCGACATGGGCGACGCGAAGTGGACCGATGCGGTCAAAGCAGGCCAGCTTCTCGACGT
>JAYUYW010000295.1:0-9707 GCA_043752325.1 Rhodanobacteraceae bacterium
CTCGCGTAGTCGTGCGGCTTCACCGCACGACCGACCCGCCACGGGCGCATCTTTGGGCCATGTTTCTGTGCGGGCAGAAAGGTGGCTCGCTCGCCGGCAGGCGAGAGAAACGCTTGACCAGTTTGGCGACAGACGATCACAGCGAAAACGTCGGGTGGCAGGCGCGTGAAACGCTTCACCAGTCTGGCGACAGCCATCACTTGACGAAAGGCGACACTAGGTGCGGACCCCCATCCGCCCTGCAGGCCACGTGCACTCGCACCATCCATGGAGCTCACCCTGCGGGCGGCTCCGCCGTGCAAACCGGCACTCCTGCCGGTTGTCTCCCGCGCGGAGAAGGGCGAACAGCGCGACGCTTGCGCTCGAAGCGAAGCGCACGTACAGTGCGCACCACTGTAATAGCGCGTTAGTACATTATGAAACGTCGATCACTGCAGCCCGAGCCTATGCCGGTGTCACCTGAGGACACTCTGTGCAAGGCATTGTTGAGTCTGGATACGCTGCCGCAGATGCGCGCGTTGCTGCGTGACTTGTGCACGCCGGCGGAGCTTGAGGCGCTGACTGATCGCTGGCGAGTGGTGCCGTACCTGATCGACGAGTTGCCGTATCGGGAAATCCATGACCGAACTGCCGTGAGCATCACCACCATCGGGCGCGTGGCACGTTGCCTCAATACCGGCAACGGCGGTTACATGGGCGTGATTGCCAGCCAGCGTCGCGCTGCGACGAATCGGAAGTCGAATCGAAGCGCCAAGCGTGGTGCGACCACAAACCACGTCGCAGGCAAGGCCAGCAAATGAAGTCACGTGATCGTTTGCGCATTGCCATGCAGAAGTCCGGTCGACTGGCCGAACCATCGCGTGACCTGCTGACCCGTTGTGGCCTGAAATTTCGTGAAAGCCGCGACCGCCTGTTCTGCTTTGGCGAGGTCGAGCCGGTAGATCTACTGCTGGTGCGAGACGATGACATCCCAGGATTGATTGCCAGCGGTGTCTGCGACCTCGGAATCGTTGGCCGCAACGTACTGCTCGAACAACAAGTTGCTGCGAAAGGCAATGCCGGGTTCACCGAACTGCGCGCGCTCGGCTTCGGAAGTTGTCGGCTGTCCTTAGCTATTTCGCAGGATGAGGAGTGGCGCGGCCCGGAACAACTTGCCGGACAGCGCATCGCAACCAGCTATCCCGCCCTGCTCGGCGACTGGCTTGCGCGCAAAGGTGTGCAAGCGGACATCGTTGAGCTTGCGGGTTCGGTCGAGATCGCACCGCGACTTGGCACCGCCGATATCATCTGCGACCTCGTTTCCAGCGGTGCGACGTTGGCGGCGAATCAGCTCAAGGAAGTCGAGGTCATCCTGCTAAGCGAATCGGTCTTGGCTGGCCCATCCGAAACGCTGATCGACGAGCGCGGCGATTTGCTCGCGCTATTGCTGTCACGACTCGACAGCGTGATCCAGGTTCGCGAGTCCAAGCTCGTTTTGCTGCACGCGCCACGCCACGCTATCGAATCCATCGCCGCGCTGTTGCCGAATGCGCAACGGCCGACCTTGATGCCGCTGGAAGGCGACGATGATCACGTCGCGTTGCAGGCGCTTTGCACAGGCACGGTGACGTGGCGGCATTTGGAAGAGCTGAAACGCGCGGGAGCGAGTTCGCTGCTGGTGCTGCCGGTCGAGAAGATGCTGTCATGAAACGTATCGACTGGAATGCGATGGGCGCAGGCGAGCAATCAACCGCATTGGCACGCCCGGCGCAGTCACGCGAGCAGAAACTGATCGACGGCGTCGCTGAAATTATCGCCACAGTTCGACGGGATGGCGATGCTGGAGTCCTGGCGATGTCACAGCGCCACGATGCCTGCCCGCCAGCCGAAATGAAGGTTGCTGCCGACGAGTTCGACGCAGCTGAAGCTTCACTCGCTCCTGAACTGAAGAAAGCCATCCGCGAGGCGCACGAACGAATCGAGCGCTTCCATCGCGCGGCATCGATATTGCCCGTTACCGTCGAGACTTCTCCGGGTGTTGTCTGTGAACGCATCCTGCGACCTATCACGCGCGTCGGACTTTACGTGCCGGCAGGAAGTGCGCCGCTGCCATCGACGGCGCTGATGTTGGGCGTGCCTTCGCGCATCGCCGGTTGTCCGGACGTGTTGCTATGCACGCCACCGTGTGCCGACGGCAAGGCTGATCCGGCGGTATTGTTTGCCGCGCGCATCTGTGGAATCGAGCGCGTGCATGTGATCGGCGGCGCGCAGGCAATTGCTGCGATGGCGTATGGAACGGCGATGGTCACGCGCTGCGACAAAATCTTTGGACCCGGCAACGCCTGGGTCACCGAGGCTAAATTGCAGGTCGCCGCGGATTCCAATGGTGCCGCGATCGACATGCCGGCTGGCCCGTCGGAGTTACTCGTGATTGCCGATCAGTCGGCTGACCCGCGCTTCGTTGCCGCCGATCTCTTGTCGCAGGCCGAACATGGTCCCGATTCGCAGGTAATTCTGCTGAGCGACAGCGCTGAATTGATCGATGCGGTCGCCATCGAACTCGATCGTCAATGCAACGTGCTCGGTCGTGCCGCCACCGCTAGGCTGGCCCTGCAATCCAGTCGCTTGATCGAAGTCGCCGATCTGAGCCAAGCCGTCGCGATCAGCAATCGTTATGCACCCGAGCATCTCATCTTGAATGTTGCCAATCCGCGCTTGCTGCTGGCATCGGTGGATAGTGCAGGTTCGGTTTTCCTTGGTAACTGGTCGCCGGAATCGGTCGGTGACTATTGCAGCGGTACCAACCATGTGTTGCCGACTTACGGCCATGCGCGTGCATGGAGTGGCGTATCGGTCGCCAGTTTCCAGAAGCAGATCACCGTGCAGGAATTGTCAACGGATGGCCTGCGCGGTATTGGTCCGTGCGCAATTACGCTGGCGAATGCGGAAGGGCTGGATGCACACGCTCGCGCCGTCTCGATCCGGCTTGAAGCCCTTGCCGAAACTGCCAGAGCGGACACTTCAGCGTGAGCGTGCTCGACCTTGCCCGCCCGAATGTCCGCGCGGTGCAGCCGTACTCGTCCGCTCGCATGGAGGCATCGCGTGGCGGTGTGTTGCTCAATGCCAATGAATCGCCATGGCCACCTTTTGCCGCCGAAGACCACGACTGGAATCGCTACCCCGATCCGCAACCGGATGCTTTGATCGAGCGCCTCGCAAGCGTCTACAAAGTTTCGCCCGATCAACTGCTGGTCGGGCGCGGCAGCGATGAAGCAATCGACCTGCTGGTCCGCGCCTTTTGTAGCCCAGGCCGTGACGCCATCGCGATCAGTCCACCGACGTTTGGCATGTACGCGGTCTGTGCCCGGGTGCAGGACGCAGAAGTTGTCAGCATTCCGCTCGATGACAACTTTCACGTCGACGTCGAGGCGTTGTTGTCATCGACCACCACGAACGTAAAGCTGGTTTTCCTGTGCACGCCGAACAATCCAACCGGGGACGTTTTGACGCTGGATGGGATCGAGCGCGTTGCCCGAGAGCTGGCGGGTCATGCGCTGGTGATCGTCGACGAGGCTTATATCGAGTTCGCAGATACCGCCAGCGCAACTACGCTGCTGGATCGCCATGAAAATGTTGCTGTACTGCGCACGCTGTCCAAGGCCTGGGCGATGGCTGGGCTTCGGCTCGGCTGCCTGATCGCGAACGCGGAAATTATCGCGTTGTTGCGCCGGATCATGCCGCCCTACCCGCTGCCAACGCCTTGCGTTGAAGCCGCGTTGTCCGCACTTTCGGATGCTGGAATCGCGCAAGCGAGGCAGCGCGTCGCGATAACGGTTGCCGAACGCGAGCGCGTCGCCGCCGCGTTGCGCAATTGCGCGGCCATCCTTGACGTGTTGCCTTCACGAGCAAACTTTTTGACAGTCCGATGCTTCGACCCCGCCCGACTCTATCGACGTTTACTCAATGCAGGCATCGTCGTGCGTGACGTGTCGCACTACGCGCAACTCGCGCAATGCCTGCGATTTTCCATCGGCACAGTGAGCGAAAATGATCGCCTGCTCGACACCATACGCAGCGTGGAGAACAGCTGATGCGCAGGATTCTTTTCATTGACCGCGACGGCTGCCTCATTGAGGAACCCGCCGATCAGCAGATCGACAGCTACGAGAAATTTGCACTGCTTCCCGGCGTGGTTGCCGCTTTGCAACGATGCATAGCGGCAGGCTATGAACTGGTGATGGTCAGTAACCAGGACGGGCTTGGCACCGCCAGCTTTCCGCAAGCTGAGTTCGACGGCCCACAGCAGTTGCTGCTGCGCATCCTGGAATCACAAGGCATTCGCTTCGGCGAAATCCTGATCGACCACACCGTTCCGGCTGACAACGCAGACACACGCAAACCCGGTGTTGGCATGATGCGTCACTACCTTGCCGCCGACGACTGGAGCCGCAGCGCCTCGGCGATGGTGGGTGACCGCGTTACCGACTTGCAGTTTGCCGCCAATATGGGCGTGCGAGGATTTCGGGTTGGGCCGGAAGGCGCTGCGTGGAGCGAAGTCGCACATCAGTTGCTCGATGCTCCGCGCCGCGCCGAGGTCACTCGCAATACGAAAGAAACAAGAATCACGGTCCGCGTCGATCTCGATCAAAGCGCCGACGCGTGCATCGATACCGGTCTGCCCTTCTTCGATCACATGCTGGAACAGATCGGCAAGCACGCAGGCATCGCGCTTGAACTTCGCTGCGATGGCGACACGCAGATCGATGAACACCATACCGTGGAAGATTGCGCCCTGGCACTTGGCGCAGCGTTGAAGCAGGCGCTGGGCGACAAGCGTGGCATTGGTCGCTACGGCTTTTCATTGCCGATGGATGAAACACAGGCGACTGCGCTACTCGACCTTTCTGGACGGCCATGCCTGGTCTTTGATGGCACCTTCCCGCGTGAGCGCGTTGGCGACCTGCCAACCGAACTGGTGCCGCATTTCTTCCGTTCGCTATGCGATGCGCTTGGCGCGAACCTGCACCTGAGCGTGCGCGGCGAGAACGCCCATCACATGGTCGAAGCCTGCTTCAAAGCGACTGCGCGAACCCTGCGACAGGCCTTGCGACGCGAAGGTAGCGAGCTGCCGAGCACGAAGGGCGCTCTCTAGTGGCCGCACTCCGGTGAACGTAGTGCTAGTCGATGCGGGCGGCACTAACATCGGCTCGGTGCGCTATGCCTTGCAGCGGCTCGGCGTGGAGGCACCGTTGAGCAGCGACGTCGGAACTATTGGTCGCGCCGACAAGGTAATCCTGCCCGGCGTCGGCGCAGCGGCGCCCGGCATGGCACGACTACGCGAAGCAGGTTTGGTCGAGGTGTTGCGCCACTTGCAGCAACCGCTGCTGGGCGTCTGCCTGGGCATGCAATTGCTGTTCGAGCACTCCGAAGAGAGCGATACCGATTGCCTGGGCGTGATTCCCGGCAGGGTCACCAAGATGCGCGGTGACGCCGGTTTGCGAATCCCGCACATGGGCTGGAATCGGCTGGATGTCTGCAAAGTCGACCCGCTAATCTCAGGACTTCCAGAAGATGCACATGCCTATTTCGTGCACAGCTACGCGACCGAGATTTCAACCGCAACTCTCGCGAGCAGCACACATGGCGTCGCTTTCAGCGCGCTCGTTCGCCATCGCAATTTCTGTGGCATGCAGTTTCATCCCGAGCGCTCCGCCGCAGTCGGTGCGCAACTCCTGAAGAACTTCCTCGGCTTGTGAACTCAGAATCCTTCACCGTCATCCCGGCTATCGACTTGCGCAATGGTCGCGTCGTGCGCCTGCAACAGGGCGACTATGACCGACAGACCGACTACGACGTCGACGCCGTCGAACTCGCCACGCGCTATCGCGATGAAGGTGCGACCTGGTTGCATGTGGTCGATCTGGATGGCGCGCGAAACGGCAGCCTTGCCAACCTGCGCACCATCGACGTCATTGCGCGTCTTGGTTTCAAAATCCAGGCCGGCGGCGGGGTGCGTGTACAAGATGACATGGAGCGATTGTTCGACGCTGGCGTGGATCGCGTCGTGCTCGGCAGCGTCTCCGTCCGCGATCCCAACCAGGTGGTGCGCTGGCTGCCGCACTACGGCGCCGAACAACTGACCGTCGCGCTCGACAGCCGCGAACGCGACGGCCGCTGGACCCTGCCAGTCGCTGGCTGGACCGAAACCGAATCCGCAACTTTGGACGAGCTTGCCATCGTGTTCGCAAACGCCGGTGCGCGCCACCTGCTTTGCACCGACATTGATCGCGACGGCATGCTGGCCGGATTCAACCTTGATCTGTATCGACAACTTCACGCACTGGTCCCAACGATGGCGGTACAGGCATCAGGCGGCGTGCGCTCCATTGACGACATCGTCGCCGCGCGCGACGCCGGCGCAAAGGCCGTCATCCTCGGTCGCGCCCTGCTCGAAGGTCGCTTTACCCTCGCGGAGGCGCTGGCATGCTGACGCGGCGCATCGTGCCCTGCCTCGACGTGCGCGATGGGCAAGTCGTGAAAGGCGTGCAGTTCCGCGATCACGTGGTCATGGGCGAAATCGTCGACCTGGCGCTGCGCTATCGCGACGAAGGCGCCGACGAACTGGTGTTTTACGACATCACCGCCAGCCCAGAAGGTCGCGGTGTGGACCTCGGCTGGATCGAACGTGTTGCCCGCGTACTCGACATTCCGTTCTGCGTAGCCGGTGGCATCCGCAGCGTGGCCGATGCGCGCGACGTGCTACATGCCGGAGCCGATAAGGTGTCGATCAACACTCCAGCACTGGAGCGACCCGATCTAATCGCGGAACTCGCCGAAGCGCTCGGCGTGCAATGCGTGGTCGTTGGCATCGACAGCCTGCGCGACGCCGATGGCGAATGGCGCGTGCGCCAATACAGCGGCGATCCGGACAAGACGCGCGCGTTGCCCAAGCGAACGCTGGACTGGGTGGTCGAAGCGCAGTCGCTTGGCGCTGGCGAAATCGTCCTCAACTGCATGGGCAGCGATGGCGTGCGCAACGGTTACGACATCGAACAACTGTGCGCTGTTCGCGCCCTGTGCCACGTGCCGCTGGTTGCATCAGGTGGTGCGGGTAGCGCCCAACACTTTCGTGATGCATTCGTCGACGCCGATGTCGATGCAGCACTCGCGGCCAGCGTGTTCCACAGCGGTGCAATCGCCATTGCCGACTTGAAGCGCGAGCTTTCCCAAGCCGGAATCGCTATTCGACCGCCGCATTGATTGTTTCAACAACGACTCCAACGACCATGACCGAATCCACGCCATCGCCCGACAGCGCCGCCGTTCCAAACGACGACCAACTCGATTGGCAGAAATCCAACGGCCTGCTACCCGCGATCATCCAGCACTGGCGCGACGGTCGCGTGCTGATGCTGGGCTACATGAATCCCGAAGCTTTGAAGAAGACGCGCGCCAGCGGCCACGTCACGTTCTTCAGCCGCAGCAAGCAACGGCTGTGGACGAAAGGCGAATCGTCAGGCAACACGTTGCAAATGAAATCGATCCACATCGACTGCGATCGCGACACCATTCTTGTTCTCGCCGATCCCGTCGGCCCCACCTGTCACACCGGCACCGACACCTGCTTCGGCGACGCCGCCGCACCCTCGCTGTCGATCCTCGGCCAACTCGACGCCACCATCGCCCAACGCCACCGAGACCGCCCAGCCGGCAGCTACACCACAAAGTTATTCGACGGAGAACTACGACGTATTGCGCAGAAGGTGGGAGAAGAAGGCGTGGAAACAGCCCTCGCCGCCGTCACCCAAGACGACGAAGATCTCGCCGGAGAAGCGGCGGATTTGATTTATCACTTGGCGGTGCTGTTGAGGGCGCGCGGATTAAATCTTGATGCAATTGCAGCGGTACTCCGATCGCGATAGCAGCACCCCAGTAGACTACGGGAATTAGTCATCAGGGGAAAAGTACATGAACTACGTCCACATCATCGCCGTACTGGCAATCCTGCAATTCTTCTACTTCGGCATCCTGGTTGGTCGGGCGCGAGAGAAGTACGGGGTGAAGGCGCCGGCGACGTCGGGGCACGAGGGGTTTGACCGAGCGTTCCGTGTGCAGATGAATACGCTGGAGCAACTGGTCGCGTTCCTGCCTGCGTTGCTGCTGGCCAGCCTGTATTGGCCCAACTGGATCATCGCTGCTATTGGTGTGGTCTATCTGATCGGTCGATTCGAGTTTCGACGCTCGTACGTCACCGATCCTGCCAAGCGTGGCTTGGGGTTCGTGCTGACGGTGCTCCCGACGTTTGTATTGTTGCTTGCCGTGCTGGTTGGTGCGGTGCTCGCAGGCGGATTTTTCAAGCACGGAATTGCGACGGCGAGCGCGCCGAATATCGCGATGGCACCTGCGCCCGGCACGGCGGCATCTGCGATCAACACGACTGCGCCAACAATCGCATCGACGACGCCCGCACCTGCGATGACAGCGCCCTTACCGTCGCCCAGCACGGAGACACCCGTGCTCAGCGCCACGGCGTACGACAAAGTCACGTTTGGTGATCGGCTTGAGGACATCGAAAAGCTTCTTGGCGAGAAGGCTCCGCCACCAGACCAATCGGATGACGAGAACTGCTGGTATGCGGAATTCAAAGCCTATCCCGGCGTCCGCTTCATGGTCGAGGAAGGACGAGTGAATCGACTGGATTCGTCGGAACCCGTTGTCACTTCAATCGGCTACACGATCGGCGCGTTGATGGCCGAGATCTCCGAGGCAATCCCGACCGCCACCATCGAACCCAACAAGTACGACCCCGAAAAGCACTACATCACAGTGATGAGCGAGGACGGCAAGGCGGCGATCCTCTTGGACGAGTCCCAAGGCAGGGTCGTAAATGTGCGGGGCGGGTTGTTGCCCGCTGTTCAATACGTCGAGGGTTGCCTGTGAAGTCAGATACTTCCGTCGCCACGATGCTTGCCGCGTTGCAATTCATAAATCACAACCAGGCGCTGCGCAACCTGCGTCTGATCGCATTCATTGCACTCCTATCGCAGTCCGGCTGCGCGACCACGCTTTCGGTCAGCTGAAACGACCGCTATTGTGGAACGGCTTTGGTCAGTTGCCTCGGGGAGACCGCCATGAAACGCCTTGCCTTGCTGTTGTTGGGACTATTCGCAATGGGGCCATCATCGGCCCTGCAGCCGTATTCGAACGGGTTCGACTTGCCAGTCACCAAACCGTTGCTCCCGTCTTCACGTCACGGCTGTCGTCAACAGGATGCAACGTGACTCGCGTCGCGATCACCCGTGCTGTCAGCCGAGCGCTGGAAAACTGTGAACTGACTCACCTCGACCGCTGCGCGATTGATATCGGTTTGGCACGCACGCAGCACGCGGCCTACGAGCAGGCTCTGCGCGATGCCGGGTGCGAAGTGCTGGCGCTTGAAGAGTTGAGCGATTTCGCCGATTCGGTGTTTGTCGAAGACACCGCCGTGGTGCTTGAAGAAGTTGCCGTGCTGACGCGGCCCGGCGTGCCATCGCGGCAAGGTGAAGTCGAATCGATGGCGACGGCGTTGGTGCCGTTTCGCCGGTGCATGAGTATTGAAGCGCCAGCAACACTGGATGGCGGCGATGTTTTGCGCTTGGGTCGCGTGATCTACGTTGGCGCATCCGCTCGCAGCAATGCGGATGGCATTGCACAACTTGGTCGGCTCGTCACGCCGTTCGGATACGGTG
>JAYUYW010000296.1:0-9684 GCA_043752325.1 Rhodanobacteraceae bacterium
TTGGTCGGTTGGCCGGATTCTACGCAGTTTCCTGTTTGTCTAGATCGACAAGGCAGCGTCGGCTGAATCACTCCGCCAAAACCACAACAGAGGGAATTCGATCATGAGACTTCGCAATCCACTTTTCCTGATGGCAATCGTTTGCTTGGCGAGTGCTGCGACCGACCGCGCGCATGCGAGCGACGGCGTGGTTGGCCCCGGCAATTGCAATGAAGCAGGACTCGCAAGCGTGCTCAACGCCGTGCAAGGAACCGGAGGCGGCACCATCACATTCAATTGCGGCGTCGCGCCCCTCACAATCGCCATCAGTTCCTACAAGCAGATCAGCGCGACCGTAACGATCGACGGTGCTGGCTTGATCACGTTGAGTGGTGCAAATACCTCGGCATTCTTCCAGGTTTTCGTGGCCGGCAGGCTCACCTTGCGGCGCATGACATTAACCAATGGAAGATTCAACGCGGTGGCGCCACTGGAAAATTTCGGGATGTTGGTGATCGACAACAGCACGATTCGCGATAACCAATCCAGCGAAGGCACCATCAGCAACAATGCGTCGCTCGTGGTTATGTCAAGCACGTTCATGAATAATCAGGTCGCCTCAGGTATTTCGCGCGCTGGCGGCGCCATTCGCAATAATGGCGGTCCGGTGGCTGTGGTGAACTCGACGTTCAGTGGCAACGCAGTCAGTCTGTCATTCGGCAACGGTGGGGCGATCGCGCACTTGGGCGGCGATCTCACCATCCGCGGTAGTCATTTCAACAACAACACAGCCCCAGACGGCGGCGCTCTGTTCGTCGCAGCTGGCGCCACCGCCAAAATTGCCGACTCCACGTTTTCCACCAACCAGGGCGGTTATGGCTCCGCCATTGAATCGTCGGGCAGTTCGCTCAGAATCCGCGACAGCGTGTTCACTGGCAATCTCGCCACTGTCGGCGACGGGGGCGCGATCTGGTTGTTGGCAGGCGTCGTCGATATCGACCGCAGCCAGTTCCAGAACAACCAGTCCAATTCCACCGGCGGCGCAATCAGTTGCTACGGCGATTCGCTGATGATCAACAACTCGACGTTTACCGGCAATCAAGCCAGTGGTCAAGGCGGAGCACTCTATAGCGGTTGCGGCATGCTGGTGCGCAATTCCACCTTCCATGCGAACTCCACCGTTGGCACGCATGGCGGCGGCGCAATTTCTCAAACGGGAGCGCCTTCGGGTTTGGTGCTGTTCTCCACCATCAGCCAAAATACGGCCGCGTTCGGCGCGGGGCTTTACGGCAACGGAAGCTCCGGTGGAACATTTTTTGTCGGCCAATCCATCCTCAGCGCCAACAGCGGCGGCAATTGTGACGGCGTCGTCGGATCCAACGGCTACAACCTTAGCAGCGACACGAACTGCGGCGGTTTCGTGCAGACCGGCGATGCGCAGAACGTTAGCTTGCCGCTGCTGGGCCTTGGAAATTTCGGTGGTCCAACTCTTACTCGCCCACCTGGCGCAGGGAATGTCGCGATCAATCGCATCCCTCCCGCGTCGTGCTTCGTGTCCTACGACCAACGCGGCGGCGTGCGCCCTGCCGGTGGAGCATGCGACAGCGGCGCGGTCGAAATCAACGCGATCATTGATCGTATCTTTCTCGACGGGTTCGACTCGTTCTGAGGCCGGACGGTAGCTGACTTCCGCTGCTGTCCGATGATGCCCGGCTCTTCTCGAAGTGGCGGGAATAGCACACCGGACATGCTCGGTCCGCACCCGGGCTACCAGCGCCATACATCAATGTGGAGACGCACCATGTTCCCGAAAAATCAAGCACGTCACGAAGCGTCCCCATACAGCGGGCAATGCTTCGCGAAGCGGGTCGCCCGTATCGGAGTTCGATTTGCCTGGCTGTTGTGCGCGACCATTGCAGCATCAGCCCAGGCCGATACATTCACGGTCACCAACACCGGGAATTCGGGTGCTGGAAGCCTGCGTCAGGCAATCCTCAATGCCAATGCGATGCAGGTCACCGTTGGAACGCTGTGTGCCCCACACTCCGTCGCGTTCGCGATCCCTGGTGCCGGCCCGCACACGATCCAGCCGTTGTCGGCATTACCCGCCTTCGATATTGCGATCACCGTCGATGGCTACAGCCAACCAGGCGCGGTCCAGAACAACTTGTTCGATGGGGATAACGCCATCCTCAAGGTGGAAGTCGATGGCAGCCTCGCCGGTCCCGTCGATGGTTTCACGATGCGGGTCAAATCATCCACGCTGTGCTCGGGCACGGGCAGCGTTATTCGCGGATTGGTCATCAACCGCTTTGCGGGTTCGGCGATCGCGGTCGGCGAGGGGCCCTGCACAGTTGGAATTAACTGCCAGGTCGGCAATATCCGCATCGCTGGCAATTTTATCGGCACCGACGTCACCGGCATGCTCGCGCGCGGCAACGGCGCTGCCCTCGCCAGCGCCGCCTTGCGGTTCGGCAAGGGCAGTTTGCACGTCATCGTCGGCGACGAGGATGCCAACGTTGGCGGACCATCGCAGTTCCTGCCGCAGTCGCGCAACGTCATTTCCGGAAACTTGGGGGACGCTGTCGCGATGTCGTCCACGTCGTCGATGCCCATCGATCTTTCCGCCAGCCATGTTGTCCGCAGCAACTACATCGGTATCGCTGCTGACGGGATAACCGCGTTGCCCAACGCAGGACGCGGCATCACGGCTGGGTTGAACACCGCGCAGATTGCGATCTACGACAACCTGATCTCGGCGAACGCCAGTGACGGTGTCGCGATACTGGACAGTGTGTCACCCGGTACCGCCGTGATCGGTAACGGCATTGGCATCGGGGTTGGCGCTGTGCCGCTGGGCAATGCGGGGAACGGCGTGCTGGCGTCGGGCGCGGCAACGGGTGTAACACTGGGACGGAAATATCTGACGGTGCCCTTTGGGCAGCCAAGCATTGCCAACAACGGCGGCGCAGGTGTGTTCGTCGACGACGTCGCCCAGCTCGACATCGTTAATGGCTCGATTGGTCGAAACGCCTCGTTTGTCGACCATCCCGGCAACACGACTGAGTCACGCGAGCTCCTCGAAAGCAGCCTGCTGGCGCTGGCCGCGATGGCCGGATTCACGCTGGAAGGCATGACCCGCGACGAAGGCTGAAACCTGTTGATGCTGGGTCGCCGGATCGAACGCAGCGTGTTCTCGTCCGACCTGATCTCGCGATACGACAGCTCCTACCCGCGCGGCCTGCCGTTCCTGATCACCTCGATCCAGCGTGGCTTTGAGCGCATCGATGATGATGCGCGACCCGCATGGCCGCCGCCCGCGGCCGCATTGATCGCGCAAACCGATCCGCTGTTGATTGAGCGCGACGACGCGGAAGGCAACGCTGCTCGCCATCAGTTGGGCGAACAGGCGCTAGCAGTGCTTGACGGCACCGAAGCATTCGCCGATTGGCTCGGCCTGCGTTATTTCGTCCACGCCGACGTGCAACGACCGGTAGACGTCCATTCCTCGCTCAAGGCGATGGTCGACAGCCCGGCATGGCGTTTGGTGAAGGCGCTCGACACGCTGGTGTCCGATGATGGAAACACCATCACCATCGACAACTATCCAAAGCCATCACCGATCAGCGCTGCCGAAAAAGAGATGATCGCGAAGGTCACTGCACGTAGAAACGAAGAAAGCGCGAAAAAGCGGATGGGCGTGCCGCACTGGATTGACGATCTTTCATGGCAAGCCGCCAACGAGCGCCTGGTCTCGCAACCGACCGTGAACATCGAACGCTCGGTCGGCGGCTACACCGGCCCCGACGGCAAGACCGTGCTGCCGCACAAAGCCGTCGCCAAGATCGACATGCGCCTGGTGCCCGGCATGAAGAAGGACGACGCAGTCGCGGCGCTGAAGGCGCATCTCGCCAAACGCGGTTACGGCGACATCGAAGTCAACGTGAGCGGCGGTTACGACTCAACCAGCAGCAAGGCGGACGCTCCGCTGATCGCGGCGCAGATGAGCGTTCTCACGCGTGCTGACCTGGATCCAGTGCTGTGGCCACGCAATGCGGGTTCGTATCCCGGGTTCGTGTTTACCGATCCGCCGTTGAGTCTGGCATCTGGACACTTCGGCCTCGGCCACGGCAGAGGCGCACACGCGCCGGACGAGTACTACCTGATCGAGTCGTCCAATCCGAAGTTGCAAGGCTACGACGGCGCGGTAATGAGCTTTGTCGAGTATCTGTGCGAGTTGGGAAGCAACTGACTGATCGCCGATCACTCAGCGACGTGAAGAAAAAACAGGCGAGTCGGAAGGCTCGCTTTTTTTCTTCCACTGAACGAGTCGATAGTCGTTCGCATCGTTGATCTCCGAAGCGTCATCAAGATTTATGTCCAAAACATCGGACTGCGTGGAAAAGATCGGATGCAACGACATACCATGCACGGCATGACGACCAACGGCATTTCGTTCCATCACCCTGTTGCCTTTTGGCTCGGAACCTTGTTGCTCGTCGCCGGTGTGCTGGCGCACGTGCCGATGTTCGCGATGAGCGTGCATACGCACTACCGCATGGTCGGCATGCCAATGGATGCAACGATGCTGACCGGCATGGCGATGATCCCGATCGGGTTACTGCTGGCAGGTTACGGGCTGACGCCGCGTCTGGATCAGATGCGGCAGACGTTGCAGGGCGCGCGCAACCATGCCGGCTTTCACCTTGCCGACCGAGCACCTCTCAATCGCGAGCACTGGACGCTGTTCGTCGTGCTCATCATCGCACTCGCGATCGATGTCATGAAGCCGGCGACGCTCGGCTTCGTCATGCCGGGCATGACGGCGGAATATTCGATCAGCAAGCAGACAGGCGCGTTGCTGGCCTTGGTTGCGTTGACGGGTACTACAGTTGGGTCGGCGTTGTGGGGTTGGCTTGCCGATCTGTACGGGCGTCGCGCGGCCATCCTGCTGTCAGCCCTGATGTTCATTGGCACGGCAATCTGCGGGGCGATGCCGTCCTTCGGGTGGAACCTGGCGATGTGTTTTCTGATGGGCGCGTCGGCCGGCGGACTGCTGCCAATTGCTTTCACCCTGATGGCGGAAACGATTCCGGCGACGCATCGCGGCTGGCTGCTGGTGGCGCTGGGCGGTGTCGGCACATCGGCCGGCTACCTGCTCGCGGCGGGCGCGGCAGCATTGCTAGAGCAGCAATACAGCTGGCGCGTTCTGTGGCTGCTTGGCTTGCCGACCGGTGCAGTAATCATCCTGCTCAACCGATGGATTCCCGAATCGCCGCGCTTCCTTTCCAGCGTTGGGCTGGAGAACGAAGCGCGCGCCGTCTTGATGAAATTTTCCGGGTCCGGGTCGGTCGAATCGAGGGCAGAAATAGTGCGAGACGACGATGTCGCCGGCAGCGCTCCGATCTTCGACGAGCAGCATCCAGTCAAGGGGCTACGTGAACTGATTCGTGGGCGTTATGCGCGAATCAGTTGGGGGTTGGCGGTGTGTGGAATGGCATGGGGCCTGGTCAATTTCGGTTTCCTGTTGTGGCTGCCGACCAATCTGGTTCAGCTCGGTATTCCAGCTTCGGGCACCAGCACCTTGCTGGCGCAATCGGCCTTGTTCGCGTTGCCGGGAATCCCGCTGGTTGTGTGGCTTTACCATCGTTGGAGCACGATCAAGTCACTGATTCTGTTCATCGCGTTCTCGACGTTGGCGATGCTGGCATTTTTCATGATCGCCATGCTGCAGCTGCAATCGGCCATCGCGACCACGATCGCCACGGTTGCCCTGCTGATCAGCATCAGCGGCGTAATCGCGATGTTGATTCCGTACGCGACTGAAATCTATCCGGTGCAGATGCGAGGTACCGGATCGGGCGTGATCGCGGCGAGTTCCAAGTTTGGCGGCATCCTTGGCGCCGCGCTCGGCGCAATCGGCTTTTTCGACGACTTCCTGCTTTCTGCGGCGCTGATTGCAATCCCTCTGGCAATTTCCGGAGTCTTGCTGCTACGCAGCGGTGTCGAAACACGCGGTCGTCCACTCGAGGATATTCAGGTGCTGATGTCGCGCGCATAGCCCTCGGCATCCTGGTGAAACGATGAAAAAAGGCGAGCCCGAGGGCTCGCCTTTCTCACTACCAATACGCGACGTGATCAGTCGTTTGCGGCGTTGATAACCGAACCGTCATCTGGATCGATGACCAGGTCGACGTTGTTGCCCTTGCCGGTCTCGGCATCAGCACTCCAAAGACCATTCTTGTACTGAACGTCTTTGACGTTCTGGTAACCCGCAGCAGTCGTCTTGGCTTTGATGTCTTCTTCCGTGAGCTTGGACGGACTGCCTTCCTGGAACACCTTGCCGGTCAGAGGATGCACGAACACAGCGACAAAGGCGTCATCGCCACCGCGTGCTTCGGCTTGCCAGACACCATTTTCGATCTTCAGGCCTTTGACTTCCTTGAAGCCAGCGCCGGCGATCTTCGAACCCACTTCGGCTTCGGTCAATGCAATCGAAGGAACGGTGGTCGTATTCGTGGGCGGCGTTGTTGGCGCTTCCGGTGCCTGCGCGGAAACCACGCTCGCTCCGGCCAGCAAGGCACCGACGGCGATGGCAATCACGGTGTGGCGAAAGTTCTTGTTGTTCATCGAGGTGACTCCTATTGCGTCGAATGACGCCGGCGCACCCTAGGCAATCGACGTGGACTCTCCGCTGAACAAATTGGTGGATGAACGTGACAGCATGGACACGCTGCGGAAAATACAGATCAGGCTCGCTGTCGCTGCCAAATCTGAACAAAGCGACGCAACATTCGGAGCCCGCCATATGCGTGCACGTCTTGTTCAGAGCATGACTCACAGTAGCTTTTCAGGCTCGTCAATCCTCGGCCGTCCCGAATGCCCGACGTGACACAGACAGAACCCGCCACCGTTTCCCGGATCGTGATGACTAAGAACAGCTGCCCATAGCGCTTGAGAATGCTTACCTGCTCAAGCGCAAGGGCTATAACTTCGAGGATCGTTGGCTGCGCACTCGCGAGGAAGCGGACGCGATCAAAGCCAAGCACAATGTGGCGACGACGCCGCAAACATTCATCGACGGCAAGCGCATTGGCGGTCGTTTCTTGAATCACGTCTACTTCCGACTGATACCGAGGTCACGGATATTCCGTGTCCGCAACGTCGGTGAAATGAACGCACGGATCAAGGACCCCGCCAGTCAAGGCGAGTGCGCCATGCGCAATCCATGACCAACAATCAGCGACTACTCCGCCGACGCTTATTTCCCGTGCGTGCCCTCGTTCCCATGATCGTGCTTCGCTGGCTCAACTTCGACCGGGTGACTTTCGACCGTCCCGTCCGCGTGACGATGGCTCTGCATTATCACGCCGGAACCGCTGGTGGGTATATCGATCGCGGGCTGTTCATCGTGATGATCGGGATCGGCCTGCCCATCGTGCATGTGATGATCGGTCTCACCGCCGCCATGGGAATGACCCCCGCTTTGGGCGACCATGTTTTGATAGGTGGATTCATCCATACCCGGCAACACGCGCAGGAACGCGACCATGTTCCAGATGTACTGGTCGTCCATGCTTGGCCCCCACGCCGGCATTGCCGACGCCTTGATGCCGTGTTTGATGACCCAGAAGGCCGACGCGCTTTCAACTTCGTAACGAGTCAGGTCTGGTGGTGATGGATACAGCCCACGACTCAGCTCCGTGCCGTCCACACCGGGCGCCAGATGGCAACCGACACACATCGCGTTGTAGTTGCCTGCACCTTGCACGGCGTTTGCGGGGCTGCTCAGATCAGGAACGGTGATGGCAGCGGCGTGCCGCTTGATTGACTGCTCGCGCAATTTCTCAAGCAGTGCATGGGTCGGCGCAAGGTGTGGATCGTCTGCACCGATGTTGTAGATGCCTGACCATGCGAATGCAACGGCGCCAAGTGCGAGCACGACGAAAACCGCGCAAATGGTGAGGATGGTGCGGTTGAAGGTATTCATTGTTTTTTTCCCGTCAGAACCAAAGTCGCACACCGGCGACGAGTTGCGTGTCTTCAGCACCACCGCCTTCAGCGCGGGAAAAATCAGCCGTCCCACCGAACTTGCGTGACCAGACCACGCCAACGTAAGGCGCGAACTTGCGCGTGAACTCGTAGCGCAAGCGCAGGCCAACATCCAGATCGGAAAGTCCGCTGCCGATGCCACGTGCCGAATCCTCCTTGCCGTAGAGGTGGAGTTCGACGTCAGGTTGCAGGATCAATCTCTGCGTAAGCAGCAGCTCGTACTCCGCCTCCAGGCGCAAAGCAGTTCTACCGGATTGCCCCACATACGCGGTCGCCTCAACTTCGAACCAGTACGGCGCAAGACCCTGCACGCCGAACGCAACCCAGTCGCGACTCGGCCCTTCGCCAAGGTCATGTCGAAGGCCCAATTGCGCGCCCCAGTAAGGAGCGTACGCATGATTCCACAACGCTTCGATCCGCGTCACACCCAGCTGACCATCGTTGCGTTCGGATTCGGCCTTGAACCACAACTTGTCGAGATCGCCGCCATACCAGGCCTGCATGTCGATCGCCTGACCGCTGCTGCCATCGCCGCTGAACGCTTCAAGTTGATCGATGATGACGCTGCCCAGATAGGTCGCGCCGTGCATGTGCATGTCGTGCATGTGCGCCGCTTCGACACCGGCGGAGTAGTCGGGGTCACGCGCGTCGGGCGGCGCGGAACCGCCCTGCATGTCCATCGTCCCGTGATCCATGCCGGCCATGTCGCCATCGGCCATGGCTGCGTGATCCATACCCTCATGGTTGCTGTGGTCGGTCGCTGACATGTCTGCATCGCTCATGGCAGCGTGATCCATGCCTTCATGCTTGCTGTGGTCCATCGCCGGCTTTTCGCCATCGGCCATGCCTGCCTGATCCATGCCTTCATGTCCGCTGTGGTTCATGCCGGCATGCTTGCCTTCGGCTGCGGGGTTATTCGCGTCATCCTCTTTCGCGACTTCTTTTTCCATCGCGTGATTGCCGTGACCTTCAGCATTGGCGTCCGCTTTCGCTTTCGCAGTCTTGGCTTGCGGCTTCTTTGCGACCGGAGCATGCATGGCATGTTCGTCGTGCGCCTTGCTGCTTTGCGCGAGCAACGGCATTGCGCAGAACCCCAAGCCCGCGATCGAAACCTGCGCCGCAAGAACGTAGGCGTTCCGTAGCTTTGATGACGCTACTGAGTGACCCATCACGACACCTTCACTTCGCGGAACATGCCCGCTTCCATGTGGTACAGCAGATGGCAGTGGTAGGCCCAACTGCCCGGCGTGTCGGCGTGGACCAGATAGCTGATCCGCTGCGCCGGCTGCACCATGATGGTGTGCTTGCGCACCTGGAACTCACCCGTCGGCGTTTCCAGTTCGCTCCACATGCCATGCAGGTGGATCGGGTGCGGCATCATCGTGTCGTTGACCAGTACGATGCGGACGCGTTCGCCCAGGCGCAGGTGCACGGGCTTGGCGTCGCTGAATTTCTGGCCGTCGAACGACCACATGTAGCGGTCCATGTTGCCGGTCAGGTGCAGCTCGATTTCGCGACTCGGCTCGCGCGGATCAAGCGGCCCGCCGATGGTGTGCAGGTCGGCGTAGGTCAACACCTTGCGACCGTTGTCGCGAAGGCCAATGCCTGGATCATCGAGGTTGGTGCGTGGCGTGTCGACGCGCATGTCGACAC